>DATCRO010000916.1:0-2500 GCA_036569025.1 Burkholderiaceae bacterium | reverse complement strand
CTTGGCGCCGCGTCCGGCGCCTGCGGCCACGGCTCGCGCCGCACGGGCAGGCCGGCGCGCAGGGTGTTGTGCACCTCGGCGACCTGGTCGGTCTCGCGCAGCAGGGCCTCGATCTCGGCGGCCGGGGCGGTCGACTCGACCCGCGCCCGGTACCGGATGTCGGAGGCCGCCAGGCCCGCGGCCGCGAACTCGGCCGAGGCCTCGACCTCCACCGCCGCCAGCACGATCCCGCGCCTGGCGGCCTCGCGGTACAGGTCGTTGCAGTAGCAGGTGGCCAGCGCCAGCATCAGGAACTCGCCGCCGTTGACGGCAGAGCCGCCGCCCGCGGCCTTGGCCGCGACGGCCAGCGGCTGCGTCTTGCCGGCGGTGTCGAGCGTGACGCCGTGCGATGTCGCCCGGTTGGTCAGGCGCGCGGCGATGCGCATGTCAGGCCGCGCCGACGCTGCGGTCGCGCCCGGCCTGCTTGGCGCGGTACAGGCGGCGGTCGACGGCGTCGAGGAACTGCGTCAGCGTGTCGGTGGCCGACGGGATGATGCTGCCCACGCCCTGGCTGACGGTCAGCAGCTGACCGACCGACGACGCGCCGTGCGCGATCTGCGCCTTGAACAGCGCCTGGCGCACGCGCTCGCTGACGCGCTGCGCCGCCGCCTCGTCCGTGGCGGGCAGCACGAGCACGAACTCCTCGCCGCCGTAGCGTGCCAGCAGGTCGCGCGGGCGGCTGGCCACCGTGCCGAGCGCCGTCGCGACGGCCTTGAGGCACTCGTCGCCCTGCACGTGGCCGTGGCGGTCGTTGTATTGCTTGAAGAAGTCGATGTCGATCAGGATCAGCGACAACGGCTGCGTGTTGCGGCGCGCCAGCGTCCATTCCTCGTCCAGCACCGCGTCGAACTTGCGGCGGTTGGATACGCCCGTCAGCCCGTCGCGGAACGAGTAGTCCTCCAGCTGCTTCTGCATCACCAGCAGCTTTTCCTCGGTCTTCTTGCGCTCGCTGATGTCGAACATGAAGCCGATCAGCGCCAGCGGCTCGCCCGCCTCGCTGCGCACCACGTGCACCACGTCGCGGATCCACACGTACTCGCCCGAGGCGCCGAGCGCGCGGTAGTCGGCCTCGTGGTCCATGCCGGACTGCGACTGCTTCACGCAGAAGTCGACCACCCAGGCGCGGTCCTCCGGATGCATGCGCTCGGCCCAGTCGTTGACCGTGACCCAGCTGTCCTGCTTCCAGCCCAGGAGCTGCTCGATCTGCGGGCCGATGTACTCGAACGTCGCCGTCGGCCAGTCGATCTTCCAGGGGATCGCCTTGGTCGATTCGAGCAGCGTCCGGTAGACGTCGTTGTCGGCTTCGGAAGTCTTCATGCGCGGCTCTCGCGGGTTTTCCACGAGCATAACTGGCTCGCGTGAAGGGATTCAGTCCCTGGAGATATCCTCGGCCGCTTGCCCGCCTGCAAGCAGGTCGAATTTCACGAGGAGAGCAACGGACATGAGCGCCAAGCACGACATCGAACTCGACAGCATCGACTCCAGCGACCTGCGCCGCCGCGACTTCGTCGCGCTGTCGGTGGCCGGCGCCGCCGCGGCCACCGCCCTGCCCGCCGCGGCCATACCGGCCGGGCCCGCCGTGGTCGAGAAGAACGTCACCATCAACACGCCCGACGGCAGTTGCAACGCGGCGTACTTCCACCCGGCCGAGGGCAGGCATCCGGCCGTCATCCTGTGGCCGGACGCGTTCGGCCTGCGCCCGTCCATGCGCGACATGGGCCGCCGCCTCGCCGCCGACGGCTACGCGGTGCTGGTGCCCAACCCGTTCTACCGCATCGGCCCCGGCCCGTTCTACGAGACGGCCGCCAACGTCGACTTCAAGGACAAGACGACCTTCGCCAAGCTCGGGCCGCTGATGGGCTCCATCGGGGCGTCGGGCGCGGCCGAGAAGGACGCGGTCGAATTCGTCAAGTTCCTCGACGCGCAGCCCGAGGTCGACAAGGGCCGCAGGATCGGCACCCAGGGCTACTGCATGGGCGGCGCGCTGGTGTTCCGCACGGCCGCGGCGGTGCCCGAGCGCGTGGGCGCCGGCGCCTCGTTCCACGGCGGTGGCCTGGTCATCGACAAGCCCGATTCGCCGTACCTGCTGGTGCCCAGGATCAAGGCCCGCATGCTGGTGGCCATCGCCGGCAGCGACGACGCCCGCCAGCCCGACGCCAAGGACAAGCTGCGCAAGGCGTTCGACGATGCGCACGTCGCGGCCAAGGTCGAGGTCTTCGCCGAACAGCACGGCTGGTGCGTGCCGGACATGCCGCACGAGGATGGCAAGGCGATCTACAACCAGGCGGATGCGGAGCGCGCCTGGGCCGAGCTGCTGGCGTTGTACAAGACCGCCCTCGGTTGAAGCGCGGTCTGGTAGGGCGGGTTAGCCGCAGGCGTAACCCGCCGTTCGTCGGCATGACGACCAGGCCGATGGCCGCGTGCCGCGAAAACACCCTTCGGCGCGCTAACGAACGGCGGG
>DATCRO010000915.1:0-6073 GCA_036569025.1 Burkholderiaceae bacterium | reverse complement strand
TGCGTGAGGTCGCCCTCCGCCAGGCGGTTCGCCGCGTCCACCGCAGCGCGCACGGGCAGCGTGATCCCCCGCGTGATCAACGTGGCCATGAGCAGCGCCAGCGCCGAGCAGCCGACGATCGCGGCGATGATCCAGGTGCGCGCCGAGTCGTAGGTCGATTGCGCCGCGGCGGCGATGCGGTTGCCGTCGGCGGTCACCAGATCAACCAGCTTGTTGCATGCGGCGCGCATGGCCTGGTAGTGCTTCTGGCCCTCGCCTTCGAGCACCGCCCGCGCCTCCGCGTCCTTGTTCTGGCGCGCCAGGTCCATGATCCTCGCGTTCTCGCCGACGAACGCGTCCACATCCGACTTGTAGCTCTCGAAGAGCGCGCGCTCCTCCGGATTCTCGATCAGCCTGGCGAAATCGGCGTTGACGCGTTCGAGGTCGGCGAGCTTGGCCGCGGCCTCCTTCTCGACGGCCGGGACTTCGGGCGGTTCGACGACGACCGCCTTGTATTGCAGCGTGCGGACGCGATTCATGTGCGCGTTGGCAAAGACGATGGCTCGGACGCTGGGCAACGCCTGGTTGGCGATTTCCAGCGCCGACGCATTGACGTTGGCCAGCTTCGCGAGCGCGAACACGCCCAGGCCCGCGAGCAGGCCCAGCACGACGAGGAAGGAGCCGAACAGCTTGGTTCCGACACGGAGGTTCTTGAGCATTGGGTTTCCCTGGGTTTGGAGAGATCGATCGGGTGGGGGCGTCACGACGCCGGGTGCGCCGCTGCGCCACGCGACAGCTGCGCCTGCTGCATCAGCACGGGCACATCCAGGATCAGCGCGACGTCGCCGCTGCCCAGGATGCTGGAGCCGCTGATGCCGCGCACCTGCACGAACATGCGCGACAGCGGCTTGATGACGGCCTGCGCCTCGCCCATCAGGGCATCGACGACGAGGCCGAACTTCTGGCCGGCGTGCTTGACGACGACGATGTTCTGGCGCACGGCCGGGCGGCCCGGCACGTCGAACAGCTCCCGCAGGCGGATGAACGGCAGCACCTGGCCGCGCAGGTCGGTGTAGTCCTGGCCGGTCTCCGTGGAGAACTCGATGCACTCGTCGACCATGTCCATCGGCACGACGAACACGGACTTGCCCACGCCGACCTGGAAGCCGTTGATGATGGCCAGCGTGAGCGGCAGCCGCACGGTGACGGTGGTGCCCCGGCCCGGCTCGCTGGCGATCGCGACGTTGCCGCGCAGCGCCTCGATGTTGCGGCGGACCACGTCCATGCCGACGCCGCGCCCCGACAGGTTGGTGATCTGCTCGGCCGTCGAGAAGCCCGGCTCGAAGATCAGCGCGTAGACCTCGGCGTCGGACATCGCGCGACCGGGCTCCACCAGCCCGCGCTCGATGCCCTTGGCCAGGATGCGCTCGCGATCGAGCCCGCCGCCATCGTCGCCCACCTGGATGACGATGCTGCCCGAGTCATGGAAGGCATTCAGCGACACGGTTCCCGTGGCCGGCTTGCCGCGCTCGGCGCGACGCTCGGGCGAGTCGATGCCGTGGTCCATCGCGTTGCGCACGAGGTGCATCAGCGGGTCGCCGATCTTCTCGACGACGGTCTTGTCCAGCTCCGTGTCCTCGCCGCTGACCGCGAGCTCGATGTCCTTGCCCAGCTCGCGCGCCACGTCGTGCACCACGCGCCTGAAGCGGTTGAACGTGGCGCCGATCTTGACCATGCGCAGCTGCAGCGCGCTGTCGCGCACCTCCTCCACGAGATCGGCCAGCGTCGAGTTGCGCTCCATCAGCTCGAGGTTGCGCGTGCGCTTGGCCACGAGGTTGGCGCCCGCCGTGGCGATGATCAGTTCGCCCACGAGATTGATCAGGCGATCGAGCTTGTCGGCGTCGACGCGAACGGACTGGCTCTCGCCGCCGCGCGTGTCCTTGGCCTGCTTCTGCCTGACCAGCGCCGCCTCCACCACCTGCGGCGCGACGGTGCCCTGCTCTGCGAGGATGGCACCGATCTTGCGCGACGGCGCGCTCCGGGCTTGCAGGCGCAACGCCGCCTCGAGCTCGTGCGCGGTGACGCTGCCGCAACGCACCAGGATCTCGCCGAGGCGGCTGGGGCCTTCCGGCAGGCTCTGGACCAGCTCGATGTAGCGCGCCACCTGGCTGCCGGGCGGCACGATGCGCAGCGCGCAGTCGTCGATGACGAACTCGAACACGTTCTCGATCGCGGCCTTGTCCGCGGTCGTGAGGAAGGCGATCTCGAAGCCCAGGCAGCAGCCCTCCGGGTCCAGCGCGTCCAGCGCCGGCACGGCGTCGGGGATCGTCACGAGGTGCTCGATCTGTCCGAGCGTGGCCAGGTAGCGGATGAACGACAGCGGATCCATGCCGTTGCGAAGGACGTCGGGGCCGAAGCGCAGCGACAGGTGCCAGCGCGCCGGGGCGCCGCCGGCCGCTGCGGGCGCCGCGGCGACCACGGCCGCCGGCGCCTCGCGCGCCTCGAGATGGACCTGCAGGCGCGCCAGCAGCGCGGCGCCTTCCGGCTCGGCACGCGGGTCGAGCTGCGGCTCGGCGCGTTCGACGGCGTCGACCATGCGGCCGATGTAGTCGCCGCAGGCCAGCAGCAGCGCGACCAGCGCCTCGTCCAGCATGACGGCGCCGTCGCGCACGCGATCGAGCACGCTTTCGGCGACGTGCGTGAAGGCGACGATCGCATCCAGGCCGAACAGCCCCGACGATCCCTTGATCGTGTGGGCGGTGCGGAAGATCGCGTTGATGCTCTCGCGCGGGTCGGCCTCGCCGGCGACGCGCAGCAGCGCGGCCTCCATGTCATCGAGGAGCTCGCGGGCCTCGACGATGAAGGTCTGCAGGACCTGGTCCAGGTTGATGTCGTTGGCCATGGCGTGCCCTCAATGCGTCCCGGCGACGGCGTCGCCGAAGTGCCCGGTCAGCCGCAGGATCGCCAGGACCTCGTCCACCGCCGCGCTGCGGCCGGCCAGGCGCAGCGAGCGGCCCGACTCGGTCGCGCTGCGCCGCGCCGCCAGCAGCAGCTGCACGCCGGCGCAGTCCATTTCGGCGACCTCGGACAGGTCCAGCTCCAGCGCACCGCCTTCGGCCACGCCGGCCAACGCCGTCTTCATGGCCACGGCCAGCTCCGCTGCGCGGTAGATCGTCAGTTCGCCGTCGATTCGAAAGGAGGATGAAGTCATGCCTGTCGCGATTCCGGTGCAGTCATTGGCTAGTGCGCGCTCGCGCGTCGCCCCATGGGCCTTCAGAGGGCCCGGTTCAGGGCAGGACCAGCTTCTGCACCACGGCCAGCAGCTGCGGCGGGTTGAACGGCTTGAGCATCCACGCCTTGGCGCCGGCTGCCTGCCCTTCCGCCTTCTTGCCGTCGGCCGACTCGGTGGTCAGCATCACGATGGGCGTGAACTTGTACGCCGGCAGCTTCTTGATCTCCTTGACCAGCGAGATGCCGTCCATGTTGGGCATGTTCACGTCGCTGATGATCAGGTGCACCTTCTGGCCGGTGAGCTTCTTGAGCGCGTCGGCGCCGTCGGCGCCCTCGAGCACGTCGTAGCCGGCGCTGCGCAGCGAGATGCCCACGACCTGGCGCAGCGAGGCGGAGTCGTCGACGATCATGATGGTCTTGGCCATTCGGGTTCCCTGTTCCTGGATTGGCGTGAAAGAAGGTTCAGAAATCAGAAGAAGGTGACTTCCTCGAGGACCGCGCCGGCCGGCGCGGCCGGCGCGGCCACGGCGCCCTGCACCGCGTGCGTGGCGCGCTCGTCGGCCATCGCGTAGCTGCCCTCGAGCTCGTCGAGCAGCTCCTGGGCGTCGACCGGCGCGAGCGTGCCCGATTCGTCGAAGCGGCGGCGGCTGCGTGCCAGCAGTTCGGGCAGGCGGCCGATGTTGTGGTGGACGTGGGCCATGCGCTGGCTCACGCGGTCCTGGAACTGCAGCTGCACCAGCGACTCGACGATCTCCACCTGGATGCCCGCGTTCTCCTGCTTGAGCACGGCGGCCGACGCCTCGAGCGACTCGGTCACGCCGCGGAAGCGCTCGAGCACGCCGTTGATCGCCTCCTCGGACGCCTGCGCCGAGGCGGCCTCGCGCCGGGCGGACGCCTGTGCGGCGTCGCGCGCCACGCGGATCGCCTCGCCGATCACCGCCACCTTGTCGGCCATGCGCTGGCCCGTCGCACCCGACAGCGCCGACAGCTTGCGCACCTCCTGGGCGAGCACGGCAAAACCCCGGCCCTCGGCGCCTGCGTGAGCGGCCTCGATGGCCGCGTTGATGGCCAGCAGGTTGGTCTGCTGCGCGATGTCGGCGACCTCGGCCGCCATCTGCTGCAACTCGGCGACGAAGCGGCCCAGGCTCTGCACCTCGGCGTTCATCGCCTCGTTGCTGGCCATCGCCTCCCTGAGCGAATCGAGGATGGACTGCAGGTCCTGGCGGCTCTGGCCGAATGCGGCCGAGAGGCTGTCGTCGCCGTCCTGGCTGGCCGCGCGCGAAGTCTGGTCGAGCCGATCGACGATGCCGCCGAAGCGCCGCGTCAGCGCGGCCACGGCGGTCTCCATCTGCTGGCGCGAGCTCTCGATGTGCGCGGCCCAGACGGGCAGCACGTCGTGGCCCACGCGGTCGGTGCTGTCGAGGAAGGCGGCGTTGGCCGCGGCGGTCCGCGTGTCGCGCGCGCGGCGCAGGCGGTCGAGCAGCACGCCGGCGACCACGAGCACCGGTGCCACGATCATCCCCGCGGCGCCGTGGCCGGAGGTGTAGGTGGTCCCTCCCGCGACGAGCGCGAAGACCGTCGACTGCCAGCGCTGGACGCGGGCGAGAAGCGGATGAGCCGTCGTGCTGGACGGTGGGTGCGTGGGTCGGAACATGGCTGGTTTTCGACCGGAGCCGCGATCGCTGAAGGCCCGATTCCTGGTTGTTGACCGGCCCATTGTTCACGGCGGCATGTCGCGCGAGCATTCGAATACCGGGCCGTTCGAGGCGCATTCCTTCGCCGTCGATCGCCGGTCGTCCGTATACGTCGTGCCGTATGGAGATCGGCTGACACGAAGAATCGACAATTCCCCACAGCTGCGGGACGCTTCGGTCGGCCGAGCGCCGGTCCAGATACGCCGCCACGTATCGTCCGGAACGTGCCCGCGGCCGCGGTCGTCCGGTCCGGTTGACGCCTCATCCAACATAATGGACACTAGCTCCACCATGAAAGAGACACCCCCCGCCAGCCTGAACGACCGCATCGCGCAGCGCGTGCGCGACCTGCGCGCCGCCTCGGGCCTGTCGCTCGACGCGCTGGCCACGCACTGCGGCATCAGCCGCTCGATGATCTCGCTGATCGAGCGCGGCGAGAGCAGCCCCACGGCGGTGCTGCTGGAAAAGCTCGCGAGCGGGCTGGGCGTGCCGCTGGCCGCGCTGTTCGACGCGCCCGAGCCGACGGCCGACCCGGTGGCGCGCGCGGCCGACAACCCGTCCTGGCGCGATCCGCACTCGGGCTACGTGCGGCGCAACGTGTCGCCCAGCGGCGTCGGCTCGCAGATCCAGATCGTCGAGGTGCGCTTCCCGTCCAAGGCGCGCGTGTCGTACGAGACCGGCCCGCGCGAGCCGGTGATGCACCAGCAGGTCTGGGTGATCGAGGGCGCGATCGACATCACCGTGGGCGACGAGAAGCACCGCCTGGGCGAAGGCGACTGCGTCGCGATGGTGCTCGACCGCCCCATCACCTTCCACAACCCGCACAAGACCGCCGCGCGCTATGCCGTGGTGCTCGCCTCGATGCCCTACCCCCTGCCCTTCCGGAGATCCCATGGCGAACAGCGCCCCAGCCTCTACCCTTGAAGTCCGCCGGCTCGACACCGTCAGCCAATCGCAGCTGCTCGCGCTGGCCGACGTGCTCGTCGACTGCGTGGAAGGCGGCGCCTCGGTCAGCTTCATGCTGCCGATCACCCGCGAGCGCGCCCTGGCGTTCTGGCGCAGGGTGGCAGACGGCGTCGCGCGGCGCGAGCGCGTGCTGCTGGTGGCCGAGGACGCCGAAGGCATCGTCGGCACGGTGCAGGTCATCCTCGACCAGCCCGAGAACCAGC
>DATCRO010000914.1:0-2142 GCA_036569025.1 Burkholderiaceae bacterium | reverse complement strand
GCGCCGATGATAGTGCGGGTTCCCGTGTGAAAGTAGGACATTGTCAGGCTAATATCAAAGCAACCGCCCGAGCTAGTTTTCTAGCTCGGGCGTTTTGCTTTTGGGGGCACGCCGTCGCGTCACGGTGTAGGGCGGGTTAGCGCAGGCGTAACCCGCCATGCCGGCATGTCGCGACGCCACCGAACGGCGGGTTACGCCTGCGGCTAGCCCGCCCTACGCGATCCCAGGGGGCGTGTGACGCGTCGCGGAACGCGAGTCATGGCGCAGTGACGACTTCCCAGGCCGATCAATCGACTTGGACCGTCCGCATCGCGCTCACGCGTCAGCCCCGCAGATCGCCCGCCGTCTCCCCCTTCGCGTGGCGCTCGGCCAAGGTCTGCGGCCCGCAGGCGATCGTGAGGAAATCGAACGAGGATGGATCGCCCTTGCCGACGGGCGGGCGCAGGTACTGCAGGTGCGTCTCGCGACGCTCCCGGCTGAGCGCCGCGAATTTCAGGCCGCCGGGAGCCGCCTTGAACGGTGGCGACGCCTGCCGGCCCTTCATCTTCGTCGGCTCCGGCCACGGGGGCGTGTTCCAGAACGCCGCGCGATCCGAGGATGCCGAGTAGTCGTGCCACGTCAGCGACGGGCTCTCGGCCAGGATCTCGAGCTCGCTGCGGATGCGACGCGCCTGCGGCCAGGCCGTGGCGATCGGGATGCACTGGCCCAGTGTCACGAGCGACAGCGTCGTGTTGCCCTTGTCCGCTCGGTGGCCGGCGACGATGTGGGCCAGCCTGGGCATCGCGCGGGCCAGCACGCTGGCGGCCAGGATGGTGCCCGAGCTGTAGCCCAGCACCATGACCTCGCGCAGCGGCGCCGCGCCGGGATGGCGCATGCGCGCTTCCACCGCCTCGACCACGCGGTCGGCCATCTCGTCCAGGCGGACGTCGAGCGCCGGCACCTCGCCGATGGCGTGCTCGCGCATGAAGGCCACCAGGCGCAGCATCCACTCGCCGTCGACCCAGCGTGCCGCCGCGCGCCACAGCAACAGGCCCGCCGCCGCGCCGGCACCGGCCGCCGCCAGGCCTGGCAACGGCGTCGCCAACGCGAGCAGCCCGCCCGCGACCAGCGTGCCGGCCAGTACCGAGGCCATGCCCACCAGCAACGGGAACAGTGCCAGCCGGAACGCGGCCGGCGCCCCGCGCCAGACACTGACAAGCGCGCCGGACGCAAGTCCGCGCGCATAGACGTTCCAGTAGTCGCACGCCAACGTCAGCGGCGTGCGCTTCCAGTGCTTGCGGACGATGTCGTCCCAGCGCATGAAGTGGATGCGCGTGCGCATCGTCTCGGGTCGCCGCCCCAGGCCCGTGGGCGCGCCGCGCCACAGCGATGTCCAGACCGAAGCCCAGCGCCCGATGCGATGCCGTTTGCCGAGCGCCAGCGTCTCGTCGTGTGCCGCATTGCGCTGCGCGATGCCGCTGCGGAACAGCCGGTGGTAGAACGTGGCGCTCTTCGGGTCGAAGCCGCTGAAGAAGAAGACCAGCCGGTCGGGCGCGTCCGATTGCTGGCGCAACTCCGCTGGCGTCGTCAATCGCGGCGCGGGCGCCGACATGTCGATGAAATCCTCGCCCGGAATCGTCGTGTCGTCGGGATCGGCGACGGCGCTGGCGGCGGTCCTAGTGAGCATGCGCCTGCACCGCCACGCGGCCTTCATGTTCGAGAAGCACGCCGTCGTCGACGAGCCGGCGCACCTGCGTCGCGGCCCACGCCGTCGCGGCGGCGTCGTCCAGCCCCGAACGTCGCGCCACGGCAAGATAGATCGGCGTGCGCAACATCCATGCGACCAGGTCGACGAAGCCGACCTCGCGCACCTCCAGCAAATGGAACATCACGAGCGCACGGGCCGCGTGCTGCGCATGGCGCTCGGGATGGCGCTCGAAGGCGGCCACGCGCTCGCGGCTGGCCGCCAGCGCGCGCTGGACATCCTCGAAGACACGGCCGTGTCCCGGCAGCACCGTGCGCGGGGCCAGCCGCTCGATGAGCGACAGCGTCGCGCGCGTCGGACCGAAGCCGTCTTCGCCGATCAGTTCCGGAAAGATGATCGCGAGCCGCTCCTCCCACAGTGCGTCGCCCGAGATCAGCGTGCGTGTCTGCGGCTCGAAC
>DATCRO010000913.1:0-2064 GCA_036569025.1 Burkholderiaceae bacterium | reverse complement strand
ATCCTGCGCGGAGCGGAGCGCGGTCGCAGGATCCACCCCCGCCAAGGCGCCGCGTTCGTCACCCGGGCGCGCGTGCCCTGCAGGTCGAACCCGCCATCGCCGCTGACCCACGTATCCTTGTCGCGGATCACGGCCTGCGGCGGCAGTTGCGCCGTCGCGGTGCCCGTGCCGACCACCTTGCGCACCGCCGTGCCCACCGCGACGAACTCGATCAGGCCCGAGCCGAGCTCGATGATGTACGTCTTGACACCCACGATCTCGTCGGCGCCCACCTGGCCTGCCTCGCGCTCGAGGCGTTCGAAGACGTGCTCGCGGGCGTCGTAGACCATGGACGTGAGGTCGCTGATCTCGCCCTTGACGAAGCCCTTGAACATCGCCTTCAGGCCGCCGATCGCACCGAGCGAGTAGACCGACGTCGACATCACCAGCTTGACCGGCGCGAAGCCCAGCGCGCTGAGGCTCCACAGCTCCTCGCCGGTGAGGTCGCTCGTGACGGGGTGGCCGGCGTGCTCGGCCAGCGCCGGGTGCGCGACGGCCGTGCCGGCCATGAACATCTCGTGCGCGCCGTTGAAGCGCTCGACCTTCGTGCGGATGCCCACCACCGCGTTGGCGCCGGCCCGCCTGGCCTCGTCCACGACGCGTTGCAGCGCCAGGTGGCGCGTCGCGTTGAAGATGTCGCTGAACTCCTTGATCTCGCCGCGCACCATGGTCTTGAGGCCGCCGACGATGCCGCCGACCGCGCCCATCGAGTACGCGATGTTGCCGAACACGTAGCGCAGCGGCTTGTAGCCGGCGTCCATGTGGCAGTAGAGCTCCTGCGCGTCGCCGGCGCTGGTGAAGAACTCGTCGACGCCCGACTGGCGCACGCTGGAGCCGACGAACAGGTATTCCGTGTTGCCCGCCAGGTTGCGCAGCTCGGACGTGACGCCCACGGCGCCGTGCGCGCTGCCCTGCTTGACCTCGGCCACCATGCGCTCGTAAGCCGACTGGCGGCCCTCGTGGATGATCTGCGTGATCTCGGGGATCTCGCCGCCGATGACGCCGCGCACGCCCGCGGTCAGGCCGCCGAGCAAGCCCATCGAGCGCACGCTGTTGCCGACGACGATGCCCACGGGCTCGAAGCCCTTGAGGTGCATGCAGTAGATCTCGTTGCCGGACAGGCCGGAGATCCGGGGTTGGGTGCGCATGGGGAAATCCTCTCCTCGTCGTCTGGACGGGAACCATCTTGCCCCACGGGAATCCATCCGGGATCCCGGGCACCGCCCAGTCGACGAAAATGGCCGACGAATTGAGCCGGCCGACGCGGGCCGGGCCGGAGGGACATCGACTTGAAAATGCGCAGCTTGCAGGACCTGGGCGCCATGCGCGAAGCGCTGGCGCGCGCGCAGCGCGAGGCGGCCGAGGCCGCGCGCAAGGCCGCGGAAGAGGCGGCGCGGCTCGATCGCGAGCGCCGCCAGTTCGAACTCGCGGTGGGCGCGGTCAAGCCCGTCAAGGCGGCGCCGCGCGCCGACGTGCGACCGCCCGCGCCACCCGCGCTGCCGCGCCAGCGCGAGCTCGACGAGGCGCGCGCGCTGGCCGAGGCGATGTCCGACGAAGTCGACGTCGAGTCGCTGCTGCTGACCGACGACGGCCTGGGCTTCCGCCGGCCCGGCGTGTCGCTCGACGTGCTGGCGCAGCTGCGCAAGGGCAAGTGGGCGATCCAGGACCAGCTGGACCTGCACGGCATGCGGCGCGACGAGGCGCGCGAAGCCGTCGGCGCGTTCATCCGCGCCGCGGGCCAGCGCGGGCAGCGCTGCCTGCGCGTCATCCACGGCAAGGGCCACGGCTCGCCCGGGCGCGAGCCCGTGCTCAAGTCCAAGGTGCACAAGTGGCTGGCGCAGCGCCAGGAGGTCATCGCGTTCGCTCAGGCCACGGGGCCGCAGGGCGGCGCGGGCGCGGTCATCGTGCTGCTGGAGTCGTGATGACGGCGCCGGTGGTCTCGTGCGGCGTGGTGCTGGTCGACGAACGCGACCACGTCTTCGCGTGCCACGCCACCGGCACCTCGCGCTGGGACCTGCCCAAGGG
>DATCRO010000912.1:0-8281 GCA_036569025.1 Burkholderiaceae bacterium | reverse complement strand
GCTGACGACGGTGCACGCGATGACGCCCAGTTCGCGCCGCAGCCACGCGACGGCGCGCGCGACGTCGCCGGCGCCCCGTGGGGACGGCGGCCCGGCCGGCGCGCTGTCGCCATTGCCGGCCGCATCGAGCCGCAGCACGACGTCGCCGCACGCGGCGCGGTGGCGCGCCCAGGGGACCCACAGCCGGTGCGGCCCGATGCGGCGCTGGCCGTCGGGCGACAGCAGCACGATGGCATGGCGCGCGGGCGGCGCAAGCTCGCCGCTGGCCGCCGGATCGCGCTCCGACACGACACCCGCCAGCACCGGCCCGCGCGCGTCGTCGATGCGAACCACGCGCTCGCGCAGCGCGACGCCGCGCTCGCGCAGACGCATCCACACCGGCGCGTCGGCCATCGCGAGCGACAGCACCGCCGTCGTCGCGGCCTCCAGCCGCGCCGCGGCCAGGCGCGCATGCACGACCGGGTTGCCGGCGTCGGCGACGCCGAAGTCGTCGATCGCGCCCACGCCCTGCAGCACCGAGTCGTCGGCGGCGCGTTCGCGCAGCCAGTCGACGACCTCGCCGGCGCTCGCGTCGCCCAGCACGGCCTCGTGCACGCGAACGCCCAGGCGCGCCAGCGCGTCGGCGGCTGCGCGGCTGCCCGGTCCCGCCGGCAGCACGAGCAGCGCCTCCAGCACCGAGGTGGTGGCCGCCGCCGGCCAGCGCAGCGCGGCCAGCGCCTCCAGCTGGCGCGCGGGCAGCGTGAAGCCGCCCAGGGCCACGGGCAGTTCGGCCGGATCGACCACGGCGCCTGGAACGATCGCGGGCGCCGGGCGCGCCGCGGCCAGCCGTGGCTGCTCGCGCACGAACGCGGCGCCGCTGGCCACGGGCTCCAGCGCCACCAGCGCATCGACGTCCTGGCGCGCGAGCGCCGCATGTGCCGCCAGCAGCGCGCCGAGCCGGCGCCCGACGAACGCGAGCCGTTCGCGGCCGGACAGCGCGAGCGCGCGACGCGCCGCGGCGTCGAAGGCGGCGAGCGCGTCCGCGATGGTCGTCACCCCCGTGCGCGCCGACGAGTCGCCGGTGTCGGGCCATTCGAAGCGCAGCGTGCCCAGGCCCGCCGCGGCGAGCGCGACGGCGAGCGCGCGCTGGGCGGCATAGCCTGCCAGGTCTTCCTCGCCCCACGAGCTCGCGAGCACCACCGCCAACGGCTGCGCGCAGCCCGGGGCGGGCGCGTGCCACCAGGCGACGCAGGTGTGGCCCGCGGCCTCGACCAGCACCGGCTGCGGCGCGAGGGCCGAGCGCGCCGCGGCGAGGGGCCTGGAGTCGTCGCCGCCGGTCACGATCGGGTGGGCCGGCGGGGCGCGCGAGCCGCGTCCTTGTCCCGCGGCGCCCGGATCCCATCGGCCCCGGCGGCGAGGCCACGCAGCGCCTTCACAGGCGCCAGCAGCGGCAGGTTCGGGGTGGACGGTCGACGCACGGCGGTGTAGTTACAAAACGTGTCAAACGATTCTAGAGGTCGTGCGCACGCATCTCGACCGCCAAGCCGTCGCCTCACCCCGTCCACGATGCGAAATTCCCGCCCCCTGCGAGTTAAGTCACAGCCCGCGGCCCGGTCCTGCGGGCGTCCGCGGCGTCGACGCCACGTCACGCACGAGGCGGCGCAGCGCCACCCAGGCCTGCAGCGGGATCTCATGGCCGCCGTCGAACGTCGCCCAGCGCACGTCGGCACCCTCGGCCGCCAGCGCGTCGTGCAGCGAGCGGCCGGCATCGACGGCGAAGTTCGCGTCCGCCCGTCCATGCAGCAGTTCGACCCGCACGCCGCGCAGCCGGTGCAGGGCCGGCCGCCACTCCGCGAATGCGAGGCGCGAGGCCGACCACAGTGCCAGCGCGTCGACCTCGAGCGGCGGCGCATGGAACACGCAGTCGAGCGCCAGCATCGCGCCCTGCGAGAACCCGGCCACCACCAGCGGCAGCCCGGGCGCGCGCTCGCGCAGGGCGCGCGCGGCCGCGTGCACCGCGTCACGCGCGGGCGCGCGGCCCGGCGGGTGGCTGGCGTGCAGGTCGGCGGGGCCTGCGGCGATGCGGGCGGCGCGTGCCACGTCGTCGACGGGCCACCAGGCACGCAGGCCGTCGGGCCGCTCGACGGGGCCGTGCGGCAGCGCCACCAGCGCAGGCAGCTTCAGCGATGCAAGGATGGGGGCCAGGCGCGCGGGCGCCATGTCCAGGCCGTGCAGGAGCATCAGCGCGGCGCGCGCCGTTCCGTGCGGTTCGACCCAGTCGACGGGCGGAGGATCAGGCGCGTCCATCGCGCCATTGTCGGCGCGCGCCGCGCGGTCAGTCGTCGGGGTACAGCGTCTCCCACGGCACGCGCACCATCACGTCCGCGTCCGCGACCAGCGCCACGATGGCGTTGGCCTTGTCGGTGGTCTCGCGGCGCTGCGGCCGCATCATCGCCTGGCCGGCGACGTTGGTCAGGCAGGCGACCACCGGCGTGGCGACGGTCTCGCCGCGATGGATCACGATCGCGATCTCGCCCGACGCGAGCCGCACGAAGCAGCCCGGCGGGTACATGCCGAATTCCTTGATCAGCGCCGCAGCCAGCGGGTGGCCCGAGCTGTCGGTGAACATCTGGCGCGCGGCGACGTTGGGCATCAGCGGCGCGCGCGACGAGCGCGCGCTGAGCTTGGCGGTGAACACGTCGGCGTAGTGCAGCGCCTGCGCGAGCTCGCCGACGTCGGTCAGCCGCTTCGGGTAGCCGCTGCCGTCGGCGAGCTCGTGGTGCTGTTCGACGGCGGCCAGCCACAACGGGCACTCGACGCCGGCGGCGCGCAGCATCTCGGCGCTGCGCAAGGGGTGGTCGTCGATCGCGGCGCGCTGCTCGGGGTTGGGCGGCACGGCCTGCACGGCCAGGCGACCCTGCAGCTCGATCATCGACAGGTTCATCGACATCGCCGCGGCCACGAGCGTGCGGCGCTGCGCGCCCTCCCAGCCCATGCGCTTGGCCGACAGGCAGCACACCGCGGCGCTGTGCAGCGAGTGCGACACGCCATACGAATTGAGCTTGGTCTGGTCGTGGCGCAGGATCTGGAACAGCACCTTGTCCGGATAGCGGTCGGCCAGCGCGATGAGCACGTCCACCACTTCGACGAGCGCGTCGCGCAGCTCGGCCGGATTGGTCGTCAGCAGCGTGTTCAGGCGCGCGCTCGAGAGGCGCCAGCGACCGAAGAAGCCCTCGCGGGGCTTGCTGGCGAAGTGGCTGGACATCGCGGCGCGCATCTCGGCGGCGTCGACGAACATGCCGCGCGCGAGCAGCGCGTTGAGCATCGCGACATCGGTCACGCGGTGGCCGCGCGCGAGCAGCAGCTTGCCGTTCTCGTCCCGGATGCCCCACGCCAGGGGCAGGCCGGGCTTGATCTGGCTCGCGACTTCCTGGAGCGGCAACAACTGCATGGCTGGACACCCTCGTATCCGTTGTCGGACGCGCGGCCCGTGCTTCGCGGGGCCCGCATGTTCGTGTCATCGGATGATCCGCGAGCGGCCACAGTCTTGCGCGTGCGGCGGAGCGCCATCTCGCCTACTAAATCACGATGGCGGGCGCTGTCAGGAGATCTCGACGACACGCGTCGGACCTCGCGGAATGGCGGACATTCGTTCAGCTCGGATGCAACTGAACAAATCGAACGCAACGCCGGATCGCGCGGGTGTCGCGCGGGGTCAGGTCTAAAAAATTGCGGGGTCAGGTCTTGAAACGTGCACTGCACGATTCAAGACCTGACCCCGACCCATCGGGATCAGCCCGCGCGATTGCGCATGTGGTCGGCCGTGTTGGCGAACGACTGCAGCAGGCGCTCCTGCATGCATGCCGTGAAGCCGCCGGCCTCGCCGATCTCGGCCATCGCCAGGCCCATGCACGTCAGCCACTGGTCGCGCTCGCGGATGCCGATCGCGTACGGGAAGTGGCGCATGCGCAGGCGCGGGTGGCCGAAGCGCTCGATGTAGAGATCGGGGCCGCCCAGCCAGCCGGTGAGGAACCAGGCCAGCTTGTCGCGCGAGCCCTCGAGCGTGGTCGGGTGCAGCGCGCGCAGCTCGGCGAACTCGGGTTCGAGGTCCATCAGGTCGTAGAAACGGTCGACGAGCGCGCGCACGCCGTCGAGGCCGCCCAGCAGCTCGAACGGCGTCGGCTGCCTCGCCTCGGCGGCGTCGGTCACGGAATCGGTCATGGCCGCATTGTCGCGGGCGGCTCGCCCGCGCGTGCGCGTGGGGGCACGCGGCGCGCGGGCTCGCGCGTCACGCCCGCAGGCGCGTGGCGGCGGCGATGACGGCCTGGGCCGCGGCGGAGCCGGGCAGGCATTCGAGCAGCAGCTGGCGCTTCTTGACGGCATCGCGCACCGATGGGTCGATCGGCACCTCGCCGACGAACTCCAGCTTGACCGGCACTTCCAGCCCCGGGCTGACGAAGCGGTCGACCACCTGCTGCAGCTGGCCGCGGATGACGCGCCCCTCGCCGGGCTTGCTGACCTGGTTGACCAGCACGCGGATGTCGCGCCGGGTCTGCGTGGTGGCCAGCACCTTGATGGTGGCGTAGGCGTCGGTCAGCGAGGTGGGCTCGGGCGTGGCCACGATCAGCACCTCGTCGGCCAGCGACACGGTGTACAGGACGACGTCGGAGATGCCGGCGCCGGTATCGAGCAGGATGCGGTCGAAGCGCGGCACCACCTGCCTGATGACGTCGGTCAGCTGCTCGCGCACCTCGGGCGTCAGGCGCGAGTACTCGACCATGCCGGAGCCGGCCAGCAGCACCGAGAAGCCGCCGCTCGTCTCGAGGATGGCCTGGTCGAGCGTGCTCTTGCCGGTGAACACGTCGTGCAGCGTGATCTTGGGAAACAGGTTCAGCACGACGTCGAGGTTTGCGAGGCCCAGGTCGGCGTCGAGCACCAGCACCTTCTCGCCCTGCCGCGCCAGCGCGGTGGCGAGGTTGGCCGACAGGAAGGTCTTGCCCACGCCACCCTTGCCGCTGGTGATGGCGGTGATGCGAGCGCGTCGTCCGGAGGCGGCGGCTGCCGTATTCATAGTGAACGCTCCGCGCTGTGCACTGCGCTGTATTCGCCCTTCGGGCGGCCGGGCGGGCTCATGAGAGGTCTTCCCCAAAGATGGACGACGCGAACAGCAGCCCCTTCTCCTCGGCCGAGACGACGGACACGGGCGTCGGCTCGAGGCAGGTGCGGTTGCGGCCTTCTGATTTTGCGCGGTAGAGCTGGAGGTCGGCCCGTTCCATCCACACCGACGGCGTCGAACGCACCCACTGCGGGGCGTAGGCGCCGCCGATGCTGATCGTGCAGCCCAGCTGCTGGCCGCTGACCAGCGGGATGGCGCGGCTCTCGACGCGTTCGCGGATGCGTTCGGCCACGGTCGTGCCGAACGCGGGCGGACAGTTGGGCAGGATGATGGCGAATTCCTCGCCGCCGAAGCGCGCGACCAGGTCCATCGGTCGCACGGTGGCGCTGAGCGCCTCGGACACGGCCTTGATGACGAGGTCCCCGGCGACGTGGCCGTGCTGGTCGTTGATGCGCTTGAAATGGTCGATGTCCAGCATCAGCAGCAGCGCCGGCTCGCCGGAGCGCGCCACGCGGTCGGACTCGCGGGCGATCGCGTTCTCGAAGTTGCGCCGGTTCGCGAGGCCGGTCAGGCCGTCGCGGCTGGACAGGTCGCACAGCGCGTCGATCAGCGACTGCAGCCACTGCGTCGATCCCTGGGCGCCCGCAGGCGCGCCCTGCCCGGACTGCGCCAGCAGCGACAGCGCCTGCTCCAGGCGCAGCGCGTCCGGCGGGGCGGTTTGCAGGAAAGGGGGCTTCGAGTTCACTGTGGATCGACTCTCGGACGCCTGGAGCAGGCGCCATTTCACTTGCAGCCGAGTCTACCGCCCGGGTCATGCGGGGCGGAAACGCGAAAAGAGGCGCAAATCCGCCCCAACTCGGGGCTCCGTGGATGGGCAGGAGTCTTGAGACTGGCCGGGAGCGACCGATAACCCCATACCGATCCCCCGGTTCCGGGCCAGTTCAAGAAAACGATGAGCAACGACCTCGCATTCGCCGCCGCCGACGCCGCCAGCCATGAATTCACGTTCAGCGCCGACGACTTCCGGCGCGTCCAGAAGCTCATCTACCAGCGCGCCGGCATCAGCCTGCACGACGGCAAGCGCGCCATGGTCTACAGCCGCCTGTCGCGCCGCCTGCGCGAGACCGGCGACCGCAGCTTCGCCGACTACCTCAACGGCCTGGAGCGCGCCAGCGGCGCCGCCGGCGAGCCCGAGTGGCAGGAGTTCATCAACTGCCTGACCACCAACCTGACCTCCTTCTTCCGCGAGGAACACCATTTCCACGCGCTGGCCGACGCCCTCAAGGGCCTGGGCGGCCGCCCGGTGCGCATGTGGTGCAACGCGGCCTCCACCGGCGAGGAGCCCTACTCGATCGCGATGACGCTGATCGAGAACGGCTGCGCGGGCTCCAGGCTGCTGGCCACCGACATCGACACCAAGGTGCTCGCCACCGCGCAGCGCGGCGTCTACCCGGCCGACTCGCGCGGGCTGTCGCAGCAGCGCCTGCAGAAGCACATGATGCGCGGCACCGGCGCCAACGCCGGCTTCATGCGCGTCAAGCCCGAGCTGCAGAAGATGATCGAGTTCCGCACGTTCAACCTGATGGCCACGCAGTGGTCGCTGGGCGAGCCGTTCGACATGGTCTTCTGCCGCAACGTGATGATCTATTTCGACCACGACACGCAGCGCCGCGTCCTCGAGCACATCCATGGCGTGATGAAGCCGGGCGGCCTGCTGTTCGTCGGCCACTCCGAGAACTTCACCGACTCGCGGGACCTGTTCGTCCTGCAAGGCAAGACCATCTACAAGCGCGTCTGACGCGGGCGCCCCTCCCGCCCGCCGCGACCGGAAATTCCCAAGAAAACCTCAGGCTGCAGTCCATGGCTTCCCTCCAACCCACGCCTACCGCCCCGGCCCGCCCCGCGCCGCCCACGCTGCGCGCGACCACAGGCCCCGGCTCGCGCCTCGAGCGGCTGAAGTCGGTCACGCGCAAGCCCGGCGAAGCGTCGTTCTTCTTCTACGACGCGCACTTCCAGAACGAGGCGGTCAAGGTGCTGCCCGGCGAGTACTACGTCGACAACGAGGAGCTGCTGGTCATGACCACGCTCGGCTCGTGCATCGCGGCCTGCCTGTACGACCGCCAGGCCAGGATCGGCGGCATGAACCATTTCATGCTGCCCGAGGGCGCCGGCGACTCCGGCCGCTACGGCACGTATGCGATGGAACTGCTCATCAACGAGATGATGAAGCGCGGCGCCTCGCGCATGACGATGGAGGCCAAGGTGTTCGGCGGCGGCGCCGTCATCGCCGGCATGAACTCGATCAACGTCGGCGAGCGCAACACCAAGTTCGTGATGGACTTCCTCAGCACGGAACGCATCCCGGTGGTGTCCAAGGACGTGCTCGAGATCTATCCGCGCAAGGTCTGTTTCCTGCCGGCCAGCGGCAAGGCGATGGTCAAGCGCCTCGCGCCGACCAACACCGAGGCGCTGGTGCAGCAGGATCGCGTCGCCGCCCAGAAGGCGGCCCCGGCGTCGACCGGCGGCGGCTCGATCGACCTGTTCTGATCCGCAGGAAGGGACACGGACATGGCAAAGACCCGCGTGGTGGTGGTGGACGATTCGGCGCTCGTGCGCAGCCTGCTCACCGAGATCATCAACCGGCAGACCGACATGGAATGCATCGGCGCCGCCAGCGACCCGTACGCGGCGCGCGAGATGATCCGCAACCTCAACCCCGACGTCATCACGCTGGACGTGGAGATGCCGCGCATGGACGGCATCGATTTCCTGTCCAAGCTGATGCGCCTGCGGCCGATGCCGGTGGTGATGGTCTCGACGCTGACCGAGCGCGGCGCCGAGGTCACGCTCAAGGCGCTCGAGCTCGGCGCGGTCGACTTCGTCGCCAAGCCCAAGATCGGCGTGGCCGACGGCCTCAAGCAGCTGGCCGAGGAGATCACCGACAAGATCCGCACGGCGTCCAAGGCGCGCGTATCCAAGCCGCACACGCCGCCGGTCACCAGCACCGTGGCCGGCGCCGCGCTGCCTGCCAAGCCGGCGGTGCCGGTGTCCATCGGCCGGCTGTCGACCGAGAAGATCATCTTCATCGGCGCGTCCACCGGCGGCACCGAGGCCACCAAGGAAGTGCTGATGAACCTGCCGCCCGATTCGCCGGCGGTGGTCATCACGCAGCACATGCCGCCGGGC
>DATCRO010000911.1:0-5403 GCA_036569025.1 Burkholderiaceae bacterium | reverse complement strand
GGAGACTCGCCCCTTGCCGTCCAGCGTCAACGCTGAAGGACCTTCAAAAATCAGAGATGCCACGACCCACCACAAAAGTGCACTTTGATGCACTTTAACGACTCACCCGGGCGGGGTCAACGCGTCATCGCCTGAAAAAATCAATGAAATCAAGTACTTAGATGACGTTTTGCAAGCGAATGTCGTTCTAAATTAAGGACTTGCGCGTGGCTATGAAAGTGAAGTGTTAGCTGACTTCACCGGGCTTTGTTCGTGGGGGATTTCCCGCATTGTCGCTAATGCCGAGCGAAATCCGGTCGAAACACGGCGCGGACGAGTCGGGTGGCGAGACTCACTGCCAGGGCATTCTGGCCGGGCAAAGGCTCATGGGGTGAGCCAGCGCGCGTCGAGAAATCGACCTGAGTCGATCACGATTCGCGACAGGACGGCACGCCGAGCGTCGATAGCGCGACACGCGCAACGCCAAGCCGTCATCCTGCGCGCAGCGAAGCGAAGTCGCAGGATGACGCCGGGCGAGCGCGATGCCGCAACCGAGCATCGCACGCGGCGCCAAACCCGTGACCTGGATTCTTCACGACGGACTGCCAATCCCCTGGATCTCGGTATGGCCCGTGAATTGTTCGAATCTGATGGGCACGGCGCCACAAATGTTTTCGGCGGGCAGAGGCCGGCCCGGGGGAAACATGGCGCGAGCGTCGAACCCGCCCGCCGGATAAAAAAGCGGGGTGCCGACGACTCGTCGGCACCCCAAGAGTCAATCAGCGTCTTCGGGACGTTCCGGGGTGGAACCTGAAGGTCAGCCGATTGTGGAGGGTTCAACACTTCGCGGCGGGCTGCATCCGCTGCGAACTGGACCGCATTACAGCAAAGGAATATGGCGACGGAAACCGCAAGCCCTTGCGGGCGGGTACTTTTCACGCCCCAATACCGCGATCGCGGTATCCCCTCGATACTCGCGGCATTAATCTGGGCACGCCGCCCAGATTCTCCGGGCCGCCCCGCCCCGGGGCCCGCGCATCCGCGGCGCGGAAAAGAAACGGGGGCGGCTCCCACCGCCCCCCAAGGACAATCCCAAGCGTCGCCGGCAGGCTGGCCGCTCGAGAAAGGCACGCCTACAGCTTGGCGCTGAACTCGATCTGGAACTTGCGCGGGTCGCTGACCGAGGCCGTGTAGGGCACGCCCACGGCGGCCGACAGGTTGCTCAGGCCGCTGACGTAGCGCTTGTCGAACAGGTTGGTGACGATCAGCGCCGCGCCCCAGTGGTCGTTGGCCCAGCCCAGGCGGGTGTCGAAGCGGTCGCGCGCCTGGCCCACCTTGAACGCCGGCGTCGTCGCGCAGGCGCCCTGGGCCTGCGAGTCGTCGTTGCAGCGCGTGGCCCCGATGTGGCTGCCCTGCAGCGACCAGGCCGCCTTGCCGCCCGCCAGCGCGACGCTAACGTCGACGCCGGCGGCCAGCGACAGGCTGGGCGTGCCGTAGGGCTGGCCGGTGAGGTCGTTGGCGCCCGGCGCGAGGTTCTCCTGCGACTTGTACTTCTGGTCGATCCACTCGCCGTTGACGTACAGCCGCAGCGGCGACGCCACCTGCCAGTTCAGCTCGCCGTCCAGGCCCGTGGCCTCGACGTCGCTGACCGTGATGACGTACACCGGCACCGTGGTCGAATGGTCCAGCGTGATCGACTGCAGGTTCTTGAACAGGTAGTGGAAGAGCGAGGCGCTGTAGCTGATGCCGGCGCCCGGCACGCGGCCCTTGGCGCCGAGCTCGTAGCTGGTGATCGTCTCGGGGTCGAAGCGGCCGCCGTTGGCGTCGGTGCTGACCGAGTTGAAGCCGCCGGCCTGGTAGCCGCGCGTCACCGAGCCGAACACCAGGGTGTCGGGCGTGAGCTGGTGGTCGATCACCAGGCGGGGGCTGGTGTTGTGCCAGGTCTTGCTCGTGTAGACCGGCGCGGCCGCCCAGGCCGGATTGGTGAACTCGATGTTGGTCGCCTGCAGGCCCTGCGCGAGCTGGGTCAGCTGCGCCGCGGTGGCCGAGTCGAGCGCGCCGGCGTCGACGAGCTGCTGGAAGAAGGCCGGCGACATGATCGCCAGCTGCGTGTCCAGGCCCGGCGCCGAGCGCAGCGGGTTGTACCAGCTGAACTTCTTGGTGTCCTGCGTGAAGCGCACGCCCGTCGTCACGTTGGTCTTGTCGCCGACGTGCCAGATGACGTCGCCCATCAGCGCCTCGGAATGCGAGGACAGCGTGTTCTGGATGCCTTCCTTCCAGTCCTGGCCCAGCAGGTCGAAGCCCGGGACGCCCGCCTGCTGTCCGATGCCGGTCAGCAGCGAGAACGGCGGCGCGGGCAGCCCGAAGCCCTCGCCGTTGAGCACGTTGAACAGCACGGGGTCGAGCGTGGTGGTGTTGGTGTCCACGCGGCTGGTCTGCGCCGAATGCTCCGACGCAAAGGTCGCGCCGACCAGCCAGTCGGCCAGCTTGCTCTTGCCGTTGAGCCGGAACTCCTGCTCGAAGGTCGTGCTCTTCTCGAAGTTGCCGGTGGCCAGGTACGTGGCAGGGTTCGCCGTGCCGTCGTTGTCCTCGAGGTTGACCGAGTCGAAGTGACGCCAGCCGGTGGTCGACGTCAGCAGCACCTTGTCGGTGAGCTCGTGCTCGACGCGCAGGTTCATGCCATTGAACAGCCGCGACTCGACGCCACCCTGGACGTCGTTGGACAGCGGCGCGTGGACCGGGTCGATCCACGAGGCGACGCCGCCGGCGCCGTCCGACGTGGCCACGGCCCAGACCGGGCGCGGGCGCTCGTTCAGGTCCTCGTGCTCCCAGGTCAGCACGACGCTGGTCGAATCGCTGGGCGACCAGCGCGCGCCCAGACGCGTGCCCCAGGTGTGCGCCTGCGGGCTCTTCTTGCCGTCGACCGTGTTGGTGGCCCAGCCGTCGCTGTTCTCGCCGACGGCCGACAGGCGGATGCTGAAGTCCTCGCCGAGCGGCTGGTTCAGGACGCCCTCGGCGTGCACCGTGCCGTAGTTGCCCACGCGCACCAGGCCCGAGGCCGTGCGCTGGCCATCCGGGTCGTTGGTGACGATGGAGATCGCCCCGCCGGCGCTGTTGCGGCCGAACAGCGTGCCCTGCGGGCCCTTGAGCACCTCGACGCGCTTGACGTCGTTGAAGTTGAGCATCGCGCCGCCGGTCTTGCCGGTATAGATTCCGTTGACGTACACGCCCACCGGCGCGTCGGTGCCGATGCCGAAGTCGCCGTTGCCCAGGCCGCGCAGCGCGTAGCTGGGCTGCGTGGGCTGGCTCGCGTCGACGCTCAGGCCCGGCACGAAGTCGGCCACCTGCGACAGGTTGACCGCGCCGGACTTGGCGATCTCGTCCGGCCCGACCAGCTGCAGCGAGATCGGCACCTTCTGGACTTCCTGCTTGCGTCCCTGCGCCGTGACCTCGATCACCTGCACGTCGCCGGCCGGCGCGGACGCGGCGGCCTCGGGCGCGGCCGCCTGCGCGCGCGCGCCGGCGCTGGCGCCCGCGAGCACGGCCGCGACGGCGGCCAGGGCAAGGGAGGTCGGACGGCGGGCAGGGTGTCGTTGCATGTCAGTCCTTGGTGGGGTTGTCTGTCTTGCATCCCGGAGGCATCGAGGCGATCCAGTCGCGGATCAGCTGCACGCCTTCCTGGTGGACGGTGTTGCGGCCCAGCTCGGGCATCATCACGCCGCCCTCGGTGCTGGCGAGGCGGAACGGCAGGATGGATTCGTCGGGCTTGCCGGGCACGATGTCGTCGATGCGGTCGCCCGTCCCCTTGCCCGCGGCCACCGACGGCTTGCAGATGCCCAGCGACCAGTCGGCCGGGCCGAGCGCGTCCAGGCGCAGCGAGGTGTTGCTCGCGGTACCCGCGTTCTGGTGGCAGTGCGCGCAGTTGACGTCGAGGTAGCTGCGGGCGCGCGCCGCGATCGGCTGCTGCACGTCGCGCCAGTCCGCCGCGCGCGGCAGCTCGACGGCGGGCACGCCGGTCAGGAAGCCGGCGCGCACCCAGCGCGCGATCTGGTTCTCGGAACCGTCGGCATAGGCGAGCGTGCGGTTGAGGTTGCGCGCCTTCGGACCCAGCGGCGTGAACGTCCCGCCCCGGAGGTTGGTGACGTGGCACGAGGCGCACTGGTTCTCGTTGGGCACGACATACGCGAACTTCTCGCCGTGGCCCTGCGCATCCACCAGCTCGAGGGTCTGCGTGTCGCCCGTGCGCTGCAGGTCGGCCTCGGTCTGGGCGGCGTTCCACACGTAGGGCAGCACGGTCCAGCCCTCGGCCCGGCGCACGAGCACGCGCGTCTCGACCAGGTGCACGCGCGAAAGATCCAGGCCCGCGGCGGGCGCGCCCGGCTCGGCGTCGTAGGTCTTGAGGACGGCATCGGCGGTTCCGGCGCGCGGGTAGTAGAAGGTCTTGGACAGGACGGTGCCGACCGGGAAGTCGAAGGCCTGGTCGGGCGAGTACTTCGCCGATACGCCCTGGGGCATCCACACCGTGCGCAGCTTGTGCGCGTAGTCGCTGAACAGCGGCGTGACGAGGTCGTAGGGCAGCACGCCGGCATTGGGCGTCAGCCGGCCGCCGGACACGTTGAGCAGGTGCCAGTCCGACAGGTGCTCGGGCCGGCCGTCGGCGATGAACACGACGGGGGCAGGGGCGCGCGCGCAGCTGGCCAGCAGCGCGAGCAGGCCGGCGGCAGTCGCGGTCAGGAGACGCCGTCGCATGGATCCGGTCAGACGGAAGCCGCGGATGCAGCGGAGGAAGCCGCCGCGGCGCCGGCGGCCTTGAGCGTGACGGGCGCCAGCGGCGCCAGCTTGCAGCGCAGCGAGTCGCTGACCAGGCGCGGGCTCTTGTACTTGTCCGGGCCGTCGGCGTCGAGCACGCCCGACGCGGTGGCGTCCACGCACAGGCGCTCCTCGGGCACGTCGGCGCGCTTGGGGTCGACGTAGCCGTCCCACAGCACGTCGGGGAAATGGCCCGTGAGGCCGAACATCGCCGTCTTGAGCACCTTCAGGTCCATGCCGTCGGGCGAGTCGCCGCCGCCCTTGAAGCGGTTGTCGTGCACGTGGATGCCGCGCGGGTACGGGTCGTAGCCCGGCTGCGTGCCCTTGGTGCTGAAGTAGCCGGTGGAGAAGTAGCTCGAGATGATGACGTTGGCCGTCGCGTTGTCGGCGACGTCGTTGTCGAAGATCTCGACCAGCGAGTTCGAGTTGACGACGACCCCCGAGCCCGCCGGCACGCTGGCGACGGCCGTGCCCTTGGTGCTGAAGTAGCCGGTGGAGAAGTAGCTGGAGATGATGACGTTGGCCGTCGCGTTGGCGGTGACGTCGTTGTCGAAGATCTCCACCAGCGAGTTGGAGTTGACGACGATGCCCGAGCCCGCCGGCACGCTGGCCACC
>DATCRO010000910.1:0-11632 GCA_036569025.1 Burkholderiaceae bacterium | reverse complement strand
CCGCCGAGGAACTGGCCGCCGCCCGCTGGGCCGCGCGGCGCGCCGACCGGGGCTGACGCGATGGACATGCCGCCCGAGCTCGCCGCCCTGCAGTCCTGGTTCACGCCGGTGGCGCTGACGCTGCCGCGCCTGCTGGCCGTCTTCGCGATCGCCCCGTTCTTCTCGGGCAACCTCATGAGCGGCCTGGTGCGCAACGGCGTCGTGCTGCTGCTGGCGATCTTCATGTCGCCCGCGGCCAGCGACCTGCCCGTGCTGACCTTGGGCGGCTGGGTGCTGGTGGCGGTCAAGGAGGCCTTCATCGGGGTGCTGCTGGGGCTGGGCTTCGGCATCTTCATCTGGGCCGTGCAGAGCGTGGGCGACCTCGTCGACTTCCAGACCGGCTCGGGCAGCGCGCCGTTCTTCGACCCGGTCGGCGGGCACGACGGCGGGCCCACCGGCCAGTTCCTGGGCTGGGTGGTCATCACGCTATTCATGTCGGCCGGCGGGATGCTGGCGATGGTGCGCGTGATCGTCGACTCGTTCCGCCTGTGGCCGGTCGCTTCGTTCTATCCGCACGTGGGCGTGGTGATCGAACAGTTCGCGGTGCGCCAGGGCGACACGCTGTTCCTGTGGGCGGTCAAGCTCGCGGCGCCGGTGATCTTCGTGCTGCTGCTGGTGGAACTGGGCATCGGCCTGGTCGGCCGCGTGGCGCCACAGCTCAACATCTTCGCGTTCGCGCAGCCCGTCAAGAGCGTGCTGGCCAACCTGATGCTGCTGCTGTTCATGTATTTCCTGTACGACTCGCTGCGGGAGTTCCTCAAGCCGGAGAACGGCGTGCTGGACTTCCTGAGGAACGCCCTGTGAGCGCGAACAAGGACCAGAAGCCGACTCCGCGCCGGCTGCGCGAGGCGCGCAAGCGCGGCGACGTCGTCTTCAGCTCGGATGTCTCGTCGACCACGGTGTTCGCGATGGTCGTGGCCGCGCTGTGGCTGCTGGGCGCGACGAGCTTCGGGCTGTTGCGCGAGCTGTGGCTGCACGCCACCAGCGCGCAGCTGCTCGCGCGACCGGACGACCGCCTGCCCGAGCTGCTGCGCCACACGGTCCGCGTGCTGCTGTGGATCGGGCTGCCGATCACCGGGCTGGCGGCGCTGGCGGGCATCGCGGGCTCGTTCTTCCAGGTCGGCGGCATGCTCGCCTTCAGCCGCCTGAAACCCGACGTGTCGCGGCTGTCGCCCTCGCGCGGCCTGCAGCGCATCTTCTCGACGCGCAACCTCGTCAACCTGCTCAAGATGCTGGTCAAGACGCTGTTGCTGGCGGTGCTGGTGGCCGCGACGCTGCGCGGCCTGCTGGGCACCGCGCTCAAGCTCGGCTGGCGCGCGCCCGACGCGATCATGGCCGTCGGCGCGCACGCGCTGCTGGGGCTGTTCGCCGCCGCCACGGCGATCTACGCGGCGCTCGCGGCGGTCGACTACGTGCACCAGCACCACGAGCACATCAAGAGCCTGCGCATGTCGATCGACGAGGTGCGGCGCGACCACAAGGACGCCGAAGGCGACCCCCTCACGCGCGCCCGACGGCGCGGGGCGCACCTGGAGGCCATCTACGCCGGCCTGGGCGACCGCGTCGCGGCGGCGTCGGCCGTCATCCATTCGGGGCGCGTGGCCGTCGCGCTGCAATACCTGGGCGAGCGCGACCTGCCGCGCGTCATCGCGCGTGGCGAGAACGAGGTCGCGCAACGCCTGCGCGAACTGGCAGCCGACGCGCGCGTGCCGCTGGCCGAGGACGCCGGCCTGGCCGAGCGCCTGTATGCCGATGTGCCGCTCGACCACCCGATCCCGCGCGCGCTGTACGCGTCCGTCGCCAGGCTGCTGCGCTGGGCGCAGGGCGACGCCTGAACCTTGTCTTGCGAGAGGAACCGCGATGTCCACCCCTGGCCTGACCGCATCGGGCAGCAGCATCCCGTTCATGCCGCTGCTGTTCAACCCGAACAACGACCAGGCTGCGCAGGCCGCCGCGCAGGCGCGCGCGCTCGCGGCCGCGCAGGCGGCTGCTGCCGCGGCCGAGGCGGCGGCCAGGGCGGCACAGCAGGCCGCGGCAGCCGCCGCGAAGAAGGCCGCGGCCTCGCGCCAGGCCGCCGACGAGGCCGATGCGCGGAAGAAGGCCTCGGCGTCCGACCTCGCGCAGAAGAAGGCGACGCTGGAGGACGCCAAGCGCGACGACCTGAAGGCCGGGCGCGACCCGGCGACCCATCCGTCCGCAGCCACCGTGAAGGCGCAGGCCGACTACGACGCCGCCGGCCAGCAGGACGCGATCGTCAACCCGCCCGCCGGCGCCGATGATCCGCTCGCGACCGCCCAGGCCGACACCGCGGCCAGGTTCAGGACGTTCGTCGGCGCGACCGAATCGGGCGACCAGGCCCAGGCGAAGGCAGCGCAGGGCGCATGGCTGGACGCGGTGCAACACCAGATGCAGGTGGCCGCGCTGGAGGCCGGCGCCAAGGGCCAGGACCAGAAGGCCCAGGTGCAGGCGCAGCTCGATGGGGTGCTCAAGGCCGTCGACAAGGACGGGACCTTCGACTCCGGCACGCTGCGCAAGGCGCTGCAGCCGGCGACCGACCAGATCGGCGCCACGCCGCCGGACCAGGTCCGCGCCGGCATGGCGTACCAGTCGGAGAACGATGCGGGCCAGGCGCGGATCGCCGCCCTCCAGGGCCAGGTCAAGGATCTGCAGGCCAAGGCCGACGCCGCCGACGCCGCGGCCGCCCCGCCCAAGGTCTACGGGCCGTATGTGCCCGGCCACGCGCCGTCGCAGCCGTCGTTCACCACGGCCAGCGGCAACGGCAGCCCGGTGCTCGCGACCACGGCGCAGCAGGAGGCCGCGGCCGCGCACGACGCGCTCGACGCGGCCAAGGACAAGCTCGCGAGCCTCGAGGCCGTCTATGGCCACACCGATCCGTCCAACGGCAGGAACGACACCATCGGAACGCTGCGGGCCGACTACGACGCCGACTGCGCCACCAGTGCTGCCGCGCAGGCCAAGGCGGCCTGGCTGAAGCTCGCGGGTGCGCCGGGGACGTCGGCCAAGGACCTGTCCGCGGCCTATGACGCCTGGCAGCGCGCTGTCGACCGGCAGATGCTGGCGCTCAAGCTGCAGGACGCCACCCATGCCAGCGCCGCGCTGCTCGCGGCCACGCAGGACAGGACGGCGGCCGAGGCCGCGTTGAAGAAGCAGCCGACGAGCCCGTTCTTCGCCACGACGACGACCAGCTTCGGTCAGACCGGCCTGCTGGTGTCGGACGACGCGCCTGCCGGCGCGCAGACGCCGCAGCAGCGGGTCGCCAGCGCCAACGCCGCGTTCGCCGCGGCCACCCGGAAGTCGCAGGACGCCCAGGCGGCGCTCGACCAGGCCTGGACGGACCAGAAGGGCGGCCCGCAAGGCATGGGCCTGGACATCAGTGGGACCATCGACCACGCGGACGACTTGCGTGCGGCGGTGGACAAGGCGCAGACCGACCTGTCCGCCGCGCAGTCGGAGTTCGACGCGGCACAGTTCGGCCGGCCCGGCGCGCTCACGCTGGATGACGCGCGCACGCGTCTCGGCCTGGCGCAGCAGGCGGTCGATCTGGCCCAGGCCAAGGTCAAGGTGCTGGACGCGATGCAGGCGTTGCGCGGCGCCCAGATGGCCACGGACGGCGGCGCGCCGCCCGCGAACCTGGACACCCTCGAGGCCAACGTGCGCGACGCGCAGAAGGCGGTCGACACGTTGCAGGGCACGCGCCTGGTGACGGCCGACGACCGCAAGACGCTCACGACGACGACGCTGCCCGCCGAGGCGAAGACCCTGGTCGGGATCGACGCGCAGATCAAGGCCGCGCGCGACAAGGGCGACACCGGCAGCAAGGATCTGCGATCGCTGCTGGACCAGCGCGACTGGCTCGAGGACAAGATCACGCTGCAGAAGAGCGCGATCGCATTGGAGGACGCGCAGGACGCCGCGTCCGCCGCGTCCTACGAGTACGGCCGTTCGACCCGGCCCTCCGGCGTCGACCTGACCGCCACGGGCCACGGCGACGAGGCCGACGCGGCGCTGACCTGGGGCATCACGCCAGGCGGCCCCGGCGGGCAGCCGAGGATCAGCGGCCTGCCGTCCAACATCAAGGCGTCGGACGTCAGGATCGAGAAGGACGGCGACACCTGGGTCGCCGTGTTCGACAAGGACTCGGGCGCCTACGCGGTGCGCTGGACCGGCGGGCGCTTCCCGGTGCGCACGTACGCCGACGGCTCGAAGCAAGGCGACATCGCCATCGAGAAGGGTCACAAGTTCAAGCTCGATCCGGCCACCGCGCGGCTGTGGGAGGCGACCAACACCGACCCGGCCGTGGGCCGCAGCGCCATCGTGGTGGCCAAGGACAACTTCGACAAGGCGCTGGCGCAGTTCAAGCTCGATCCGCAGACCGACGATGCCGGCAAGCCCGTGCTCGGACCGGATGGCCGGCTGTCGACGGCGATGACGACCGACGTGGCCGGCCAGTCCGTTGCCGCGATCGACTTCAACACCGACCAGACCGCCGCCAAGACCGCGGCGGACGCCAACGTCGCCATGCTGGACAAGGCGCTGGCGGCCGCCAACGCCGCGGCGTCGGCCGCGCCGGCGGATGCGACGTTGAAGGCCGCGCAGGCCAGGGCGCAGTCCGACTACGACCTGGCCAGGTCGAACGACACGGCGATCGGCGCGGTGCTGGACTGGCAGCATGCCCGCCTGGCGCGCCAGATCGAGGACGCGGACACGCGTGACGGCCGGGCCGGTCTGATGTGCTACGCGACGCCGCCGCGGCAGACGCAGGACAGGCTGTACCAGGTCGCGGTGTCCAAGGTCACCGACTGGCGCTCGCTGCAGCAGAAGGTGGCCGTGGGCGGCGCGCAGCATGACGTCGATGTCGCGCAGGCCGCGTTCGACCAGTGGCACGGCGCGCATTCGTACCTGTCCGCGGAGTCGGTCGACGCGTCGCCGCAGTACCAGGCGCTCCAGGCCGCGCATGGCCGGCTCGATGTGGCCAGGCGCGATCTCACGCTGGCCGCGACCACCGACGCCGACGCGCGCCAGAAGGCCTACATCGCCCAGAACCTCGCGCCCGGCAAGCAGGGCGACCCGCGCTCGTTGTACCAGCTGTTCAACCAGGACCCGCAGGTGATGGCGCAGTCCATCATCAACCAGGACTACATCCGCAACGGCAGCGTCGCGCAGGCCTATGCCGGGCGCGACGCGATCGGCAAGATGGTCAGCGGCGAGCTGCTCACCAACGCGGACGCCACCAGGACGATCGTCGACCAGATCGTCGCCGTCGGTGGCGACGACGCGAAGGTGACCATCATCCCGGTGGTCTATGCAATGAACGCCGATGCCGACCAGGGCGGCGGCATCGTCAAGACCGCGCTGTTCAAGGTGCAGGACGGCAGCGACCCGAACTCGTTCAAGTTCGTGGATGCGTACGGCGAGCGATACGACAGCGTCGACGACTACCGTGCCAACAACAACCTGCCCGTCGACGGCGTCAAGCTGGCCATGCCCAAGGACGGCAACATCACGCTCGACGCGGATGGGAACGTGCAGCTGTTCACGGGCGATGCGCGCACGGAGACGGGCTGGCAGCACTTCACGCGCGTCACGGACTTCAACGCCGTCGTCGGCGTGGTGGGCCTGGTGGCAGGCGTCGTGATGGAGGTGGGCTCGGCAGGCATCCTCACGGAGATCGCGGCGCCGCTGGCCATCGCGTCGACCGCCTACCTGGCGGGCACCTCGGCACAGGACCTGGCCAACCGCTCGCAGCACGGCCTGAGCATCGACCCGTTCACGAACCGCGAGGCGGGCCTGGACTGGCTCAACCTCGGCGCCTCGGCGCTCGCGCTGCCCGGCCTGGGATCGGCGGCGCGCGTCAGCGGCGAGACGGCCGAGCTCACGCGTGCCGGCGCCCAGGCCGACAGCATCGCGGTGGTCACGAGCAAGGGACGCGCGCTGCTGCGCAACGGCACCGACGTGACGGACCACGCCGAGGACTACCACCTGATCGCGGGTTCGACCACCATGACCAACGCCACGCGCACGACGGCCGGCGTGATGGGCGGCGCGGCCATGGCCGACCAGACGATCGACGTGGCGCAGAACTGGAGCACGATGACCAGCGCCGAGCGCCAGGAGCAGGGCGAGGGCCTGCTGCTGAACGTGGGGATGATGCTGGGTGCGCACGCCGCCGGCCGCATCGCCGGCGCCCGCGCGGCGCGCGGCGTCCGGCAGGAACCGTCCCTCGCCACGGAGACGACGACGCTGGCCACGGACGCGAGCGCGCCTCCGGGCCACGACGACGCCACGGGCCTGGGCACGGCGACCCCGGACATGGCCATCGACGCGGCTCGCGTGGGCTACGACGCTCCGGAACCGGAGGAGGGCCTCGTGGGCCCCGGCTGGTACCTCCAGACGATGAAGCGCGCCGCGATGGACCCGGCGGTGCGCGCCAAGATCGCCGAGCGCCTGGCCGAGCACAACGGCGTGACGCCCGAGGAGGCGGCGCCGCAGGTCGAGCAGATGTTCGGCACCGGCGCGGACGTGGACGTCGCGTTCGACACGCCTGCGCTCCAACCCATCTACCTGGGCCTGGTGCGCGACGCGCTGGGCGAGCTCGAGCACGACGGCCATCGGGTCGCGCTGGACGGCTACGCGCCGGCCAACGCGCCGTGGGCCGACACCTACGCGATACGGCCGTCGCGTCCGCCGCAGCTCAGGACGGCGGCCGACCTGGCCTCGGCGCTGGAGAACACCACGCGCCATGCCGGGCGCATCGCCGCGGCGATCAAGGCCGGGGACATGAAGGTGGAACTGCTGGATCACGACACCTATGTGACCACGCACGCAGCGAAGGACCGGGACAGTGACAGCCCGCTGGCGTTCACGCAGGGGCACACCATCTACCTCGACCTCGGCCGGGGCGGCGCCGGCGAGCGGGGCTGGGCCCTGCTGCTCGATGCCGTGCACGAGGGCACGCACGCCCTGGACAATCTCAGCGGCTACGACGTCGACCGCCCCTACGCCATCCGGTACAAGGGGCGGACGCTGGCGACCGGCACGCATGCGCCGGGCGTCTTCCACGCCGGCGACCAGGAGGCGCGCGCGTACTTCCACCAGCTCGAGTTCGCACGGGCGCTGGGCTTGAGCACCGAGACCTTCGGCGAAGCGGAATTTCCCGCGACGCTGCCCGAGGGCACCTTCGGGGCCGGCGACGGCATGGAGGACATCCACGCGCACATCCAGATGCGCTATCCGAACGCGCTGAAGAACCGCGCACGCCTGTCGGCCGCCGGCATGGATCAGCCTCCGATCGAGTACCAGCATGGCTCGACCACGCGCGGCGCCGCCCCGACGCCACCGCGTGCGCCGGCATTCAAGGCCGCCAGGATGCGCCTGCCCGAGCACGCCAAGGTGGACATCGACACGATGGACTGGTCGACGCGCGCGCTGCAGGCCGATGCCGAATCGACGGCCGGGACGCCGCCGCCGCTGGCCCTGGCCCACGAGGCCGACGCCGCGATCGCCGGCGCGCTGCGGTCCGACCCCGCGGCGGGCTCGAAAGACTTCTTCGTCGTCTCGCGCCGCGGGCCCGGCCGCGCGATCGCCGACGGACTCGGGGTGGACACCAGCAAGCGCTACGCCACCTTCGACGAGGCGGTGGCCGCGGTCGGCCGGAACCGCAACCAGCGCGACGGCGCATGGGTGCACCGCGTCGGCGGCGGCAACGTCGATCCGGCGCGGCTCGCCAAGGGCAAGGGCGCCCACCTGGACGCGGGCGACATCGCCGGCTCGATCTTCGTCGACGGCCAGCGCCAGCCGACCGCGCTCGTCGTCGCGAACCCGGCCGCCGCGGCGTGGACGGAGCTCGCGCCGGCCGGCAGCGCGGCGCGGCCCGGCGGCGCGCTGGTGCAGCCGGGCGCCGGCGTGCGCACGCTGGCCGATGCCGACGCGGTCGTCGCGCACGCGGACGAGCTCGTCGCGCAATATCGCCCCGGCAGCGGCCGCATGGCGCCCAAGGGCAGCGCACCCCTCGTGGATGCGCTGCGCCAGTCGCGGCTGACCGGCGCGCGCACGCGTTTCGTGTTCTCGGACAAGCCGCCGTCCGAGGTCTTCGCCGACGGGACGACGCTGCACGGCCAACCCGGCTTCCGGTCGTTCGGGAAGGCGAGCGCCGCGGCGCAGGAGGGCGGCGGCGGCTGGGTCTATCGCGCCGAGCTGCCGCAGCTGCGGTCCAAGGGCCAGCCCGTGCAGTGGAACGTGGTGGGCGGCCTGCACGTCTACGACGACGGCAGCGTGATGCCGGTGGGCGTCGCGCGCGCGGACGCGGCCGCGTGGACGCGTCCGGGCGCGCTGCGCGTCGCGGGCACCGCAGCGACGGGCGTGCTCGCATTCGCCGGCGCCGCCTGGTTTGCGCGGGAACTGCCCCTGAACGTGGTCCTGCCCTTCGGTCTGCCGCACGACACGTTGACGCTGGCGGCGGTCGGCACGATGGTGCGCTCGGCGGCCAAGGTCTCGCGCTTCGGCCACGCCGGGCGCTGGCAGTCGCGCTTTGCCGACCTGCAGGACACGGCCGGCAGGCGCGCCGACTTCGAATCGGCCTTGCGCCAGCTCGACGCGCTGGACGGCCGGCCCGGCACGCGCAAGCTGTCGCAGGCGGTCGCCGATTTCCGCGCTGCCGATCGCGCGCTGTCGGTCACGAAGACCAAGGCGCGCGGCGCGGCGATCCGCGCGGCGCTGGGGCCGCTGCGCGAGGCCGCGGGCGCGCCGGGCGACACGCTGATGGCCACGCTGTCCGGCCACGTCGACGCGAAGGCGGCCTTCGACGCGGCGCTCGATCGTCACGCCACGTTCCTGTCCAGGATCACCGACACGAACGGCAGCGCGCGCGCGCGCCGCTTCGTGGCGGGCATGCACGACAACGTCGACGACCAGGGCACGCCCACCGGCCCCGTCACCAGGTTCCGCCAGCAGTTCGGCGACGTGCAGGGCGCGCTCGTCGCATGGGAGCGCGACGGACCCGCGGCCCTGCCTGACGACGCGCTGAAGGCGGGGCTGAAGGAGGCGGTCGACCAGATGCACGTGGCCCCCGAGCTGCGCAAGGGCGCGACGCCGGTGCGCCGCGTGCTCGATGGCGTGCAGTTCACGACCTACGCGATCGCCTGGGGCGCCAGCCTGCACGGCGTCAGCGGCGAGACACTGAGCCAGGCCGCGAGCTGGGGCTTCAACGCGGCGTTCGCAGCGGACGCGGTGCGCATCGCGGGCGTGCGCTTCGCCGGCCTGCTCGATCGCAAGCTGTCGGACGGTGCGACCCGGACCGCGTCGAGCAAGCTCTACACGCAGTGGTTGCCCGGCTTCGACGACACGCTGACCACGGCCGCGGGCCTGGCGACGCTGGGCAACGGCGTGCAGGACCTGATGGGCCTGCACATGGGCGCCAAGGGCCTGGTCGCCAGGCATGCCTTCACCTGGGTCCACGACCTGCGCGTGGGCGTGACGGGCGCCTACGCGGGCGTCAACGGCGTGAACTGGGGCCTGTCCGCGAGCCGCCGCTTCGGCGATCCGGCGGCCGGCGACGCGCGCGGGCGACGCGTGAACTTCTGGCTCAAGGTCGGCACCGGCGCGGCGGCGGCCGTGCTCGTCGCCGACGGGATCCTGCAGAAGGCCGTCGCGTCGAACTCGCCGCAGAACGCCAACGACCCGAACGGCAACGACAGGAACCACAAGCCGGGCGGCCAGCCGACGCCGGGGCCGTCGCCATCGTCCACGCCCGGCCTGCCCGTGCCGAGCGGCTCGGCGACGGCAACGCCGACGACCCGGCCCGGGCCCTCGACCTCAGGCAAGCCGCCCACCGGGCCCTCGACGAGCCCGGCCGCGCCGCGCCCGACCCACGCCCAGGTGATCGTGGCCGCTGTCGATCCGCGGCGAGACACCCTGTGGGGTATCGCCCGCGACAACGAGGACACCCTGCTGACGACCGGCCGGTCCGCCGCCGTCCGTGCGGCCGGCGGCGGCCGCGACGCGCAGACGCTCGTGGCGCTGGACCAGCTGTTCCAGCTCGACCCGCAGCGCGGCTTCAGGCCGGAGCGGATGGAAGGCGTCGCGAGCGCGCAGGCGGTCGATCCGGACACGTGGCAACCCAGCTGGCGCATCGATGTCCACAACCCGGCGGTGTCATGACCGGGCGACGCGGACGCCGCCGCTCAGGCCGAGCCGGCCTTGGCACGGCCCAGCTCACGCAGCAGCCAGGCGCGCGCGGTGACCCAATCGCGCTTGACGGTGGCGGGCGACACCTCGAGCGCCACCGCCGTCTCCGCGACGCTCAGGCCGCAGAAGTAGCGCAGCTCGACCACGCGGCCCTGCTGCGGGTCGATGCGCTCGAGCTTGCGCAGCGCCTGGTCGACGGCGATCAGGTCGGGCGTGTCGTCGGGCACCGCGGCGGACAGCCCCGGCAGCGTGCCCCGATCCTCGCGCAGCGCGTCCAGGCTCAGCACCTCGATGCCGCCGCCGCGCTTGTCAGCGTGTCGCGAGCGCGCATGATCGATCAGGATGTGCCGCATCATCGTCGACGCCCACGAGAAGAAATGCGCGCGCGATGCCCATTGCGTCGGCCGTTTGTCGGCCAGGCGCAGGTAGACCTCGTGCACGAGGCCCGTGCCCTGCAGCGTGTGGCCCTCGCGCTCGCGCTGCAGGTGGCGCCGGGCCATGCGTCGCAGGTCCTCGTAGACCATGGGCACCATGCGCGCCAGCGCCTCGTCGTCGCCGCCCGACCAGCTTGCCAGCAGGCGCGTGACCTCGCCGGGGGGCGCGAGCGCGCGCGCCGCCGCGGCGCCGCCGCCGTCGCTGTCGTCGTCCGTCGCGTCGTCCATCCGGGCCGCCCGTGCTCGAGTTGAATCTGCACCGTGGCGCGGGCTTTCCAGCCGCGCGGTGTGCGGCCCGGATTATGGCGGCTGGCCGGCGCTCGCGCATGCCCCCAAGGGGTATCCACGCGTATCGCGCGGGGACGTGCGGCTCAGGCGCCTTCCATCAGCCGCGAGGCCTGCGCCAGCTGCACGCGGTTGTGCACGGCGAAGCGGCTGCGCAGCTGGCGCATGTGGTAGTCGACGGCGTGCGAGGAGATCCGCAGGTGGTGCGCGATGCGCTTGTCGCTTTCGCCGCGCGCGACATGGCCCAGGATCTCGCGCTGCACGGCCGTCAGCGGGGCGGGCTCGGGTTCGGGCAGGCCGCTGTAGCGGGTGTAGTACTCGTGCAGGCAGAAGCCGATCGTGAGCACCTGGCCGATCGTCTCGCCCGACAGCAGGCGCCGGTCGGGGTCGCGGGCAAGCAGGCTGACGAAGTGCCGCCGGCCCTCGGCCTGGCCAGGCAGCATGAGGAAGCTGCCCCCGCGCATGCCCGTCGCGGCGAGGTCGGCCACGAAGCGGCGCAGCGGCGCGCGCCCCGGCGTGTCCACGGCGGCGGCCTCCAGCTGCTGGAGCGTCCAGGCCGCCGGCAGGCTCGAGCGCGTCGCCTGTGCCAGGCGCGGGTCGACCTCGTAGTAGCTCTCGGCGCAGTAGTGGCGGATCCATGCCGGGTCGGCGTTGGCCGTGCACATCGAGAC
>DATCRO010000909.1:0-4469 GCA_036569025.1 Burkholderiaceae bacterium | reverse complement strand
CTCCGGGTCAGGCCTTCGCCTCAAGTCGCCATCGGCGTCGTTGTCGATGGCCGCAATCCGAGGGCGACATGAGGAGAGGCCAGACCCTTCTGGCTTTGCACGCGCCGGCATTTGTTCGGCAGCCGGCCCGAGGAACGCCCGCCTCTCGCGCCGCCAGCTGCGGACAATGGCACGACCCCGACGTCAACGGAGCCGCCATGTCCCTTCGCCGCCACGCGCTCGCCGCCCTGCTGCCGATGCTCGCCGCCACCGCGGCAGCCGCGTCGCCCGACCTGCCCGCGCCCTGGCTGCCGGGCGAACCGCACGAGGCGCACTGCCGTGACGCCGTCGACGCGGCGGGCAAGGCCGGCCCGGACGCCGAACTGCAGGACGCCGCCCTGCGCTTCGCGTTCACCACGCGCGGCGGCGCGCTGCGACCCCTGGCGTTCGACAACGGGTTCACGCGCGCGCCGCGCCCGCTGCGCGGCGAACTGTTCACCGTGACGATGCGCGACAAGCGGCGCATCCCCGCCAGCCAGTTCGAGATCGTGCACGTCGACCGCTGCCGCCACGTCGACCCCACGCCGGGCGCCGTGCGCGCGGCCGAACGGCTCGCCGGCGAGTCGGTCGTCGTCCAGTTGCGCCACCCGGCCACCGGGCTGCGCGCCACGTGGCGGGCCGTCCTGCGCGGGGGCACCAACTACGTCCGCGAGGAAGTGCGCCTGGAATCCGACACGGATCTCGACATCGCGCAGGTCGCGCTGCTGGACGTGGAGCTCGACAAGGCCTGGACGGCCGGCACCACCACGGGTTCGCCGGTGGTCGCGGACGACCGCTTCTTCGGCTTCGAGCACCCGATGGCCGAGACGCGCATCGACGGCACGAACGCGCTGCAATTCGTGCGCCGCAAGCTGCCGCTGCGCGCGGGCGTCGCGGCCGACTACTCCGCCGTCCTCGGCGTCGCGCCCCCGGGCCAGCTGCGGCGCGCCTTCATGGCCTACGTCGAAAACGAGCGCGCCGCGCCGTTCCGCACGTTCCTGCACTACAACTCCTGGTACGACATCGGCTACTTCACGCCGTACAGCGAGCAGGAGGCGGTCGACGTCATCGACACGTACCGCCGCAAGCTGGTCGAGGCGCGCGGCGTCAGGATGGACTCGTTCCTGTTCGACGACGGGTGGGACGACCACCAGCACCTGTGGCAGTTCAACGAGCACTTCCCGCACGGCTTCGCGTCCGTGCGCGCGGCCGCGGCGCGCGCGGGCGCCGCGCCCGGCGTGTGGCTGTCGCCCTGGGGCGGCTACGGGCCGCCGCGCCAGGAACGCCTCGCGGCCGCCAAGGCCGCCGGCCTCGAGGTGGACGACCAGGGCCTCGCGCTGTCCGGGCCGAAGTACTACGCCCTGTTCCACGACGCGACGTTGCGGCTGCTCAAGGACGGCGGCATCAACCAGTTCAAGCTGGACGGCACCGGCAGCCCCGACAAGGTGACGCCCGGCAGCGCCTTCGACAGCGACTTCGCCGCGGCCATCTCGCTGATCGGCGACCTGCGCGCCGTCAAGCCCGACCTGTTCATCAACCTGACCACCGGCACCTGGCCATCGCCGTTCTGGCTGCGCACCGCCGACTCGATCTGGCGCGGCGGCGAGGATCACGAGTTCGCCGGCGTCGGCAGCAACCGCCAGCGCTGGATCACCTACCGCGACGCCGATACCTATGGGGGCATCGTGCGCCTCGGGCCGCTGTATCCGCTGAACTCGCTGATGCTGCACGGCATCGTCTACGCCCGCCAGGCGCGCGGCCTGAACGTCGATCCGTTCGACGACTTCGCCTCCGAGGTCCGCTCGTACTTCGGCTCGGGCACCGGCCTGCAGGAGCTCTACGTCTCGCCCGACCTGCTGACCGAGCGCAACTGGGACGACATCGCCGCCGCGGCGAAGTGGGCCCGCGCCAACGCCGCGACGCTGCGCGACAGCCACTGGATCGGGGGCGATCCGGCGCGGCTGCAGGTCTACGGCTGGGCCGCGTGGCGGCCGGGGCACGCGATCGTGACGCTGCGCAATCCGTCGGACAAGGCGCAGGACTTCGCGCTGGACGTCGGCCCCGCGCTGGAGCTGCCGCCCGAGGCCGATCGCCGGTGGGTCGCCAGGGCGGCCTGGGATCGCGCGGCGGCGCCGCGCACGCTGCGCGCCGGCCAGGCGCAGGTCATCGCCCTCGCACCGTTCCAGGTGCTCGTCTTCGAGCTGGCGCCCGCGCGCTGAGCACGCGGCGCGGCGGCGCCACGCTCAGCGCTCGAGCTGGAACGACGACACGACTTCCGTCAGGCGGCCGGCCTGCACGTGCAGGCTCTCCGCGGCCACGGCGCTCTGCTGCACGAGCGCGGCGTTGCGCCGGGTCATCTCGTCGAGGTCCGCGACCGTCTCGTGCATGGCCACGATGCCGGCCTTCTGCTGCGTCGCCGAGCGCGAGATCTCGTCGATGATGCCGGCCACGTCGCGGATGCCCGAGACGATCTCCTGCATCGTGCGGCCGGCGTCGCCGACCAGGCGGGATCCGGCGTCGACGTTCTCGACGCTCGCGTTGATCAGGCTCTTGATCTCGCGGGCGGCGGTCGCGCTGCGCTGCGCCAGCGAGCGCACCTCGCTCGCGACGACGGCGAAGCCGCGGCCCTGCTCGCCGGCGCGCGCGGCCTCGACCGCCGCGTTCAGCGCGAGGATGTTGGTCTGGAACGCGATGCCGTCGATGACGCCGATGATGTCGGCGATCCTGCGGCTGGACGCCGTGATGTCGTCCATCTTCGAGACGACCTCGCGCACCACCTCGCCGCCGCGCTCGGCCACCTGCGACGCGCAGGCGGCCAGGCGGTTGGCGCCGGCGGCCGATTCGGCGCTGCCGTTGACGGTGGCGGTGAGTTGCGCCATCGAGGCCGCGGCGCGCTGCAGCCGCTCGGCCGAATGCTCCGTGCGCTGGCGCAGGTCGGCGTTGCCGCCGGCGATCTCGTGCGACGCCGACTCGATGCGCGCGGCGCTCTCCTGCGTGGTCGCCAGCGCCGCGCGCAGGCGCTCGAGCGTGTCGGTCAGCGCGGCGGCCGACGCCGCGCCCTGGCGCGCCGCGCGGTTCATCCAGACGGTCATGTAGATCTCGGCGCCGGTCTGCAGGATCACGTAGACCGCGTGCATCACCACCTTGAGCACCGACGGACTGGTCGTGCAGTAGACGTCGGCGCCGAACGCCTGCATGCGGTCGGTGACGAGGTGCTCGACGGCCACGAGGCCGGCGGCCAGCAGGATCGGGCGCCAGTCGGAATACACCAGCAGCAGGCCCAGCACGACGAACACGCCGAAGTGGAACTCGATCGTGCCGCGTCCCAGGTCGATGTGCAGCGCCACCATGGCCGTCAGCGCGAACGCGAATACGAGGCGCGACAGCAGCGAGCCCGGGCGTGCCATCCAGACGCCGAGGCCGATGGCACTGATCACGCCCGCGCCGATCGCCGCCAACCCCATCTGGCCGAATTCATTGGCGATCGCCAGCGACGCCAGCGCGCCCAGCGCGAGGGCCGCGGCCATCACGCGATCACCGATCAATGCCTGGCCGGTCTTCGATTTGTCCTGCATGGTCCGTTCTCCCTTGACAACGTTGTATGGACGTGCAGTCCAGGCTATCGGCCGGCACGCGTCCATATTGAGGACAGCCTGCATCGCGGGGTCAGGTCTTGAATGTTGCGGGGTCAGGTCTTGAATCGTTGCGTGCCGGCATCGTCGAAGATGGGGTCGAAGATGGGGTCGAAGATGGGGTCAGGTCTTGAATGTTGCGCGAATGATGCTTGGCGACGGCGAGGCGGCCGAACGCGCAACATTCAAGACCTGACCCCATCGGGGCCGCGCGCCCCTTCGTCCATCACGAGAACGAGCGGCGGCACGAAGGCCCGTCATTCGCACGGTGGTGGCGTCGCAATCCGAGTTGCGAGCCTCCGGGTAAAGTCGTCGACGCTGAAGAATGGTGTCTCACTGCACCATGCCGCCGTCCATCGCCCTCAAGTCGCCCGGCACCGTCTCGTCAAGCGGAGCGAAGATCGAATCGGGCACCGAATCGGACTTCGGCGCGCGCTGCATCGTCCAGCTGTCCAGCATCTCGACGACCTGCCCGATCACCATCGGCCGCGCGATGAGGAAGCCCTGCACGCCGGCGCAGCCCGCGCGCCGCAGCAGTTCGTACTGCGCGGGTTCCTCCACGCCCTCGGCCACAGTGCTCATGCCCAACGCTGCCGCCAGTTCGACGATGCTGCGCACGATGGCGCGCGCGTCGTGCTGCGTGACGAGCTCGCGCACGAAGGCGCGGTCGATCTTGAGCGTATCGAACGGGAACTGGCGCAGGTAGGCGAGCGACGAGTAGCCCGTGCCGAAGTCGTCGAGCGCGACGCGGATGCCCATCTGGCGCAGCGTCTCGAGGTTGCGCAGCGCCTTGGGCGACGCGTCGATGAACAGCGACTC
>DATCRO010000908.1:0-5046 GCA_036569025.1 Burkholderiaceae bacterium | reverse complement strand
CGGCGCCACCTCGTGGGCAGCGCGCACCAGCGCGTCCGCATCCGGGAAGGACCAACAGCTGATCATGTCCAGGATCACGAGCGCGGTGTCGTGGCCGCGGTCGCGCTCGGTGATGCCCGTGCGCTGGGGCCGCGGTCGCGGCGAGGGGGACATGGGCATCGTGCGGCTCGTTGTCGGGGGGTCGCGTGGCCGAGCAACTGCTGTGCCGCGTCGGGCGGGAAGTCACGGACGGGGAACGGGCATTGCCGAACTTCCGGTCCAAGCGCCCCGCGCCCCGCTTCTTCCATGACCGGAGATTCCATGAAAGCTCTCACCTACCACGGCTCCAAGGATGTCCGGGTCGAGACGGTTCCCGACCCCCGGCTCGTCGAGCCCGACGACATCCTGCTGCGCGTGACCGCCACCGCCATCTGCGGCTCCGACCTGCACATCTATCGCGGAAAGATCCCGATGATGGAGAGCGGCGACATCCTCGGCCACGAGTTCATGGGCATCGTCGAGGAGACCGGGCCGGCGGTGACCAGGGTCAAGCGGGGCGACCGCGTCGTCATTCCGTTCACCATCTCGTGCGGGCAATGCTTCTTCTGCAACAGGAAGCTGTTCGCCGCGTGCGAGACGACCAACCCCGACCGCGGCGCCATCATCAACAAGAAGGACACGCGCGCCGGCGCGGCGCTGTTCGGATACAGCCACCTGTATGGCGGCATCCCCGGCGGCCAGGCCGAGTTCGTGCGCGTGCCCAAGGCCAACGTCGGCCCGCTGGTCATCCCCGACGCCGGCCTCGAGGACAAGCAGGTGCTGTTCCTCTCGGACATCCTGCCCACCGGGTACATGGCCGCGGTCAACGCGGCGGTCGGCAAGGGGTCGTCGGTGGCGATCTTCGGCGCCGGGCCGGTCGGCCTGATGGCGGCCGCCTCGGCGCGGCTGCTGGGCGCCGAGCGCATCTTCATGGTCGACCACCACCAGTACCGGCTCGAGTTCGCGCGCCGCGCCTACGGCGTCGAGCCGCTGAACTTCGACGAGGTGGACGACGCGGCCAACGAGATCATCGACCGCATGGACGGCCGCGGCGTGGACGCCTCGATCGACGCCGTCGGCTTCGAGGCCAAGGGCAGCGCGGTGGAGACGGCGCTGACCGCCATCAAGCTCGAAGGCTCCAGCGGCGCGTCCATCCGCCAGGCCATCGCGGCGACGCGGCGCGGCGGCGCGATCAGCGTGCCGGGCGTGTATGCCGGCTGGATCCACGGCTTCCTGTTCGGCGACGTGTTCGAGAAGGGCCTGTCGATCAAGGGCGGGCAGACGCACGCGCAGAACTACATGCCGCAGTTGCTGGAGCACATCGCCCGGGGCGATCTCCATCCCGAGGCGATCATCAGCCACACGCTGCCGCTGGAGCAGGCCGCGCACGGCTACGAGATCTTCGAGAAGAAGCAGCAGGACTGCCGCAAGGTCGTCCTCACCACCGTCCACTGACACCGCCGGAGAACGCCATGGCATCACTCAATCCCGAACGCCCTCTTGCCGTCGTCACCGGCGCGTCCTCGGGCATCGGCCGGGAGCTCGCGCGGCTCGCGGCCCAGGACGGGCACGACCTCGTGATCGCGGCCGACCAGGGCCCGCTCGATGACGCGGCCGCCGCCTTCCGCGCGCTCGGCGCGAACGTCGAGGCCGTCGAGGCCGACCTGTCCACGTCCTTCGGCGTCGACAAGCTGATGCTGGCCGTCGGCGGCCGGCCCGTCGACGTGCTCGTCGCCAACGCCGGGCACGGCCTGGGCCACGGCTTCCTCGACAAGCCGTTCAACGAGGCCAAGCACGTGGTCGACACCAACATCACCGGCACGCTGGACCTGCTGCACCGCGTGGGCACCGGCATGCGCCAGCGCGGCCGCGGGCGCATCCTGATCACGGGCTCGATCGCCGGCCTGATGCCCGGCTCGTACCAGGCCGTCTACAACGGCACCAAGGCCTTCATCGACTCGTTCTCGTTCGCGCTGCGCAACGAGCTCAAGGACACCGGCATCAGCGTCACCTGCCTGATGCCCGGCGCCACCGAGACGCACTTCTTCGAACGCGCCGACATGCTCGACACCAAGGTCGGTTCGGAGGAGAAGGCCTCTCCCGCGGAGGTCGCCGAGGAAGGCTGGCACGCGATGAAAAAGGGCCAGGACCACGTGGTGGCGGGCTGGAAGAACAAGGTGTCGGCCGCGATGACCAACGTCGTGCCCGACAGCATGCTGGCCGAACAACACAGGAAGATGGCGGAGCCGGGCTCGGCTCGCCACTGACACGCGATGACAGACGCCCACATCACCGACAACGCCCCCGCCCCCGCGCCAGCCGCCGACGGCTCCCCTTCGCGCCGCGAACGCATCCTCGAATCGGCCGCGCGCGCGTTCGCCACCCACGGCTATCGCGGCAGCAGCCTGCGCGACATCGCGCGCGAGGCCGGCTGCTCGCTGACGCTGCTCGACCACCATTTCGGCGGCAAGAGCCAGCTGCTGGACGCCGTCCTGCAGCAGCAGCACCAGAACTGCGAGAAGCGGCTCGACGGCCTGCGGGCCAGCATCGAGTCCGCGCCGGAGCTCGGGCTCGAGGACTTCGTCGAGCGCTGGGCCAACTACGAGTTCGACCTGTACACGACCCCGCAGGGCCGGCTTTACCTGCAGCTGATGATGCGGCTGTCGATGGAGTCCGAGGTCGAGTCGCAGCGCCGGCGCGACCTCGACTGCGCGCAGGTGCTCGTGCTCAAGGCCTTCGCGCGGGCGCGTCCGGCCCTGGACGACCAGGCGCGCCAGGCCGGCTGGTTCCTGGCCAGCGCGGCGCTGTACGCCGCCATCGTGCGGGCGGACGAGGGCACGCCACCCGAAGGCGTGACCGAGTCGACGCCCGAGCGGCGGCGCACCATCGCCTTCATGGTCGAGGGCCTCAAGGGCTGCTGGAACGAACGTCCCGTCGCATCCGCCGGCTGACCCTCCTGCGGGCCTTCATGCCCGCTCGCCATGCGTTTGTCCGCTGCATGTAACCGTTAGGAACAGGCGTTGCTTGGGGGGCACACGCTCAAGGAGACCCGACAAGATGAAACCCCAAGACACAGAACTGAGAACCGCGGCACGCATGGGCTCCGGCTTCGACACCCTCGTGGTCGGCGCCGGCTTCGCCGGCAGCGTGATCGCCGAACGACTGGCGTCCCAGCTGGGCCAGCGGGTCCTCGTGGTCGACAAGCGGCCCCATGTCGGCGGCAACGCCTACGACCGCTTCGACGACGAGGGCCTGTTGATCCATCCATACGGCCCGCACATCTTTCACACGAATTCCGCCGACGTCTTCGATCACCTCTCGAAGTTCACTGCGTGGCGGCCCTACCAGCACCGCGTGCTCGCCAGCGTCGACGGGCAGGCGGTGCCGATGCCGATCAACCTGGACACGGTCAATCGCCTCTACGGCCTGAACCTCACGAGCTTCCAGCTCGAGGACTTCTTCGCGTCGGTGGCCGAGAAGCCGGCGGCGATCAGGACCTCGGAGGACGTCGTCGTGGCCAAGGTGGGCCGCGAGCTGTACAACAAGTTCTTCCGCGGCTATACGCGCAAGCAGTGGGGGCTCGATCCATCCGAGCTCGACGCCAGCGTCACGGCGCGGGTGCCCACGCGCACCAACCGCGACGACCGCTACTTCACCGACACCTACCAGGCGATGCCGCTGCAAGGCTACACGCGCATGTTCGAACGCATGCTGGCGCACCCGAACATCAAGGTGATGCTCAACACCGACTACCGCGAGGTCGCCGAACTCGTGCCCTGGCGGCACATGGTCTATACCGGCCCGATCGACGCCTTCTTCGACTTCCGCCACGGGAGGCTGCCCTATCGCAGCCTCGAATTTCGCCACGAGACGCTGCAGCAGGCGCAGTTCCAGCCGGTGGGCACCGTCAACTACCCGAACGACTTCGCCTACACGCGCATCAGCGAGTTCAAGCATCTCACCGGACAGCGCCATCATGCGACGTCCATCGTCTACGAATACCCGCGCGCCGAAGGCGATCCGTACTACCCGGTGCCGCGCGCGGAGAACACGGCGATGTACCGGCTGTACGAAGACGAGGCCGAGAAGCTGCAGGACGTGAGCTTCGTGGGGCGCCTCGCGACCTACAAGTACTACAACATGGACCAGGTCGTGGCCCAGTCGCTGACGCTGTTCAAGAAGCTCGCGGCGCGGCACGCGGAGCGCGCCCGCCACGGCGAAGCGGCGTTGACCGCCGCGCCCGAGCTGGTTCCTGCCAAGTGAATCCCGCGCACACGGACGCCGCGCCGGAGCTGTGGGTCGGCGCGGAGTGCACGATCAACCGCGTCGGCGACCGCTGGCGCGACCAGGCCGAGCTCACCGGCTTTCGCCATCGCGTCGAGGACGACATCGACCGGATCGCGTCGCTCGGCGCGCGCCGCGTGCGGCTGCCGGTGCTGTGGGAGCACGTCGCCCAGCGTGGCACCGGCCGCCTCGACTTCGGGTGGTCCGATCGCGCCCTCGCCCGCCTGCGCGAGCGCGGGCTCGGTGCGATCGTCGGCCTGCTGCACCACGGCAGCGGACCGGCGCACACGAACCTGCTCGCGCCGCGCTTCCCGATGCTGCTTGCGGATTACGCGCGCCGCGTCGCCGAACGCTATCCCGACCAGCGCCTCTGGACGCCCGTCAACGAGCCGCTGACGACGGCGCGCTTCTCCGGCCTGTACGGGCTGTGGTATCCGCATGCCGCGGATGACCGCAGCTTCGTGCGGGCGCTGCTGCACCAGGTGCAGGCGACGGTGCTGGCCATGCGCGCGATCCGCGAGGTGGTCCCCGACGCGCAGCTGGTGCAGACCGACGACCTCGGCTACACGCGCTGCACGCCGGCGCTCGCGGCGCAGGCCGCGTTCGACAACGAGCGCCGCTGGCTCGCGTTCGACCTGCTCGCGGGACGGGTGGACGCGTCGCATCCGCTGCGCGACTGGCTGTGCGGTTGCGGCGCGGGCGAGGACGAGCTCGATCGCCTGGTCCATTCGCCCTGTCCGCCCG
>DATCRO010000907.1:0-3199 GCA_036569025.1 Burkholderiaceae bacterium | reverse complement strand
CCTGGACGCGAGCCTCGAGGGCGAGCTGCTGGTCGACGCCGACGCGCGCCGCGTCGACCAGGCGCTGACCAACCTGTTCGAGAACGCGCGCGTCGCGGCCGGCGCCGAGGACCCGGCGCCGGGCCAGGTGCACGTCGCGGCCGAACACGTGCCCGGCGCACTGCTGCTGCACGTATGCGACGACGGCCCCGGCGTGCCCGCCGAGATCCGCGCCCGCCTGTTCGAGCCCTTCGCCTCGCGCAGCCCCGGCGGCACCGGCCTGGGCCTGGCGATCGTGGCGCGCATCATGAACGCGCACGGCGGCTCGGTGGCGCTGACCGAGCGCCCGCCCTGGCGCACCTGCTTCACCCTCTCGTTCCCGACCACGCCATGATCGACGCACGGCCGCCCGAAGGCGATCGCACCGCAGCCCGCAGGGCGGAGGTTGACTGATGAGCGACGCACGGCCGCCCGAAGGCGTTCCCTCCTGCGTCGGTCACACCGCAGCCCGCAGGGCGGAGGTTTCCTGATGAGCGATGCACCTGAAACCGGCCGCGTGCTGCTCGTCGACGACGAGCCGGCCTTCCAGCGCCTGGGCGGCTCGTTCCTGCGCGACCTCGGCCACGCCGTCACGGTGGCCGGCGACGGCGAGCAGGCGCTGGCCGCCTTCGAGCGCGAGCGGCCCGAGCTGGTGCTGCTGGACCTGGCGATGCCGCCGCACATGGATCCGGAGATCGGCCTGGAGATGATCCCGCGCCTGCCCGGCGTGCCCGTCATCGTGCTGACCGGCCACGGTGAGCACGAGCTCGCACTGCGCGCCACCGAGCTCGGCGCGTGGGACTTCATCACCAAGCCGATCGATCCCGACATGCTGCGCTTCATCGTGGCGCGCGCGCTGCGCAAGGCGCGGCTCGACGCGGAGGTCGCGACGCTGCGCGCGGCCACCGCCACGGACGACCTCGGCCTGGTCGGCCAGGCGCCCGCCATGGCGCAGCTGCGCGCGATGGTGCGGCGCGTGGCGCAGACCTCCGTCAGCGTGCTGGTGCTGGGGCCGACGGGCACCGGCAAGGAACTGGTCGCGCGCGCGCTGCACGCGTGCGGCGCGCGCAGCGCGGGGCCGTTCGTGGCGATCCATTGCGGCGCGCTGTCGGCCGAGCTGCTGGAGAGCGAGCTGTTCGGCCACATGAAGGGCAGCTTCACCGGCGCCTACCGCGACCAGCCCGGCTTGGTGGAGGCCGCGCACGGCGGCACGCTGTTCCTCGACGAGGTCGGCGAGATGCCCGCGCCGATGCAGGTCAAGCTGCTGCGCTTCCTGCAGGAAGGCACCTTCGTGCCGGTGGGCGGACGCGTGCAGAAGCGGGCCGAGGCCCGCGTCGTCGCGGCCACGCACCGCGACCTCGAGGCGATGGTGCGCGACGGCAGCTTCCGCGAGGACCTGTTCTATCGCCTCAAGGGCGTCGTGCTGCGCACGCCGGCGCTCGCCGAGCGCCCCGCCGACGTGCCGCAGCTGGCCACGCGCTTCCTGCACCGCGTGGCGCCGCGCGCCGGGTTCACGGCCGGCGCGCTCGCGTGGCTGACGGCGCGCGAGTGGCCCGGCAACGTGCGCGAGCTCAAGGCGGTAGTCGAATCGGCCGGCGCGCTGATCCTGCCGGGCTGCAACGAGGTCGACGCCGAGCTGCTGCGCCTGGCCAGCGGCGACACGGCCGACGCCGGCGCGCCGCCGGGCCCGGTCGACGCATCGAGCGGCCCGCTGGAGGCCGCGCTCAACGAGCTCGAGCTGCGCCTCGTGCGCGACGCGATGACCGCGGCAGGCGGCAACCAGTCGGAGGCGGCGCGGCGGCTGGGCGTGTCGCGCGTCGGGCTGATCAAGAAGCTGACGCGCCTGGGCCTGCGCTGAAGCGTTCGACGAGGAAGTCCACCAGCGCCCGCACCCGGTTGGGCACGAAGCGGCCGCTGGGCAGCAGCGCGTGCAGCGGATAGGGCTCGGTTCGCCACTCGGCGAGCAGCGGCACCAGCGCGCCGCTGGCGAGGTCGCGGCGCTGGTCGATCTCCGACTTCAGGATGATGCCGCGCCCCGCGATCGCCCACTCGCGCGCCAGCGACGCGTCGTCGACGCTGCGGTCGCCGTCCACGCGCACCTCCGTCCACTGGCCGTCGCGCCAGAAGCGCCAGCCGCGATGGCGGCGGCCGCCACGGTCGAAGGTGATGCAGTTGTGCCGCGCAAGCTCCTGCGGCGTGCGCGGGGTGCCGTGGCGGCGCAGGTACTCGGGCGACGCGCTGCAGATCGGCCAGGCCTCGGCCAGCAGGCGCGCGACCAGGCGCGAGTCGGGGAGCGCGCCGTAGCGGATGGCGACATCGACCTCGTCGCGCGTCACGTCCAGCACGCGGTCGGCCACGGACAGCTGCAGCTGCAGGCCGGGGTGCGCCAGCATGAACTCGTCCAGCAGCGGCAGCAGAACGTTGCGCGTGAGGTCGGACGGCGCGGCCACGCGCACGGTGCCCACCAGCGTGGCACGGTCGGCGTGCACCTGCGACTGGCCCTCGTCCAGCAGCTCGAACGCGCGCGCCGCGTAGTCCAGCAGGATCTGGCCCTGGGGCGTCAGGCGCATCGCGCGCGTGGAGCGCTCGAACAGCCGCGCGCCCAGCTGCGACTCCAGGCGCTTGAGCGTCGCGCTGGCGGCCGCCGGCGTGATGCCCAGCGTCCGCGCCGCGGCGGTCAGCGTGCCGCCGCGGGCGGTGTGCACCAGCACCTGCAGGTCGGCGATATTTTCAATCTTCATTTGAAAGTGATCCGCTTCCTAGCCATCTTATCAATCCAGGCTTGCGTTCCTACGATAACGGTCATCGCAAGCCGGAGTTCGCCATGAAAGCCATCGGATACCGCCAGAACCTGCCCGTGGACCAGCCCCACGCCCTCGAGGACCTCGAGCTGCCCGCGCCGCAGCCCGGCCCGCGCGACCTGCTCGTGCGCGTCAAGGCCGTCTCGGTCAACCCCGTCGACACCAAGGTGCGCCGCAACCGCGCCCCGCAGGCCGGCCGACCCGAGGTGCTCGGGTGGGACGCCGTCGGCATCGTCGAGGGCATCGGCGCCGACGTGCAGGGCTTCCGGCCGGGAGACCGCGTGTTCTACGCCGGCTCGATCACGCGGCCCGGCGCCAACAGCGAGCTGCACGTCGTCGACGAGCGCATCGCCGCGAAGGCGCCCGCGTCGCTCGAGGAC
>DATCRO010000906.1:0-2570 GCA_036569025.1 Burkholderiaceae bacterium | reverse complement strand
CTGCACGCCCCGCGCGTCCTCGAGCAGGACGTCCACCAGGGCTTCCTGCTGCTGGACGACCTCGGCAGCACGCAATACCTGGCCGCGCTGCGCGAGCTCGACCACGCCGGCGCCGACCTGCTGATGCGCGACGCGATCGGCGCGCTGATCCGGTGGCAGCTGCACGGCGACTGCAGCACGCTGCCGCCGTACGACGACGCGCTGCTGCGCCGCGAGATCCAGCTGTTCCCCGACTGGTGCGTCACGCGCGAGTTCGAGGTCACCTGGACGGCCAGGGAAAACGAGATCTGGAAGACCGTCAGCCAGCGCCTGATCGACAGCGCGCTCGCCCAGCCCCAGGTGGCGGTGCATCGCGACTGGATGCCGCGCAACCTGATGGTGTGCGACCGCAACCCCGGCGTGCTGGACTTCCAGGACGCCGTGCGCGGCCCGATCACCTACGACGTCGCCTCGATGCTGCGCGACGCCTTTATCTCGTGGGACGAGGAACACGAGCTGGACTGGGCCGTGCGCTACTGGCAGCAGGCGCGCCACGCCGGCCTGCCGGTGGACGAGGACTTCGGCGAGTTCTGGCGCCAGACCGAATGGATGGGCCTGCAGCGCCACCTCAAGATCCTGGGCATCTTCTGCCGCCTGAAGCACCGCGACGGCAAGCCGCACTACAGCGAGGACCTGCCGCGCTTCTTCAACTATGCGACCAAGGTGGCCAACCGCTACGGCCCGCTGCGCCCGCTGCTGAACCTGCTGGAACCGCTGACCGGCGCCGGCGTGCAGGCCGGCTACACGTTCTGACTCCCGGGCCGGCCGCGGGCGGACGATCGCGCGACGGCCGGGCCCCGACTCCTGCTCGACCATAGAATGCGCGCGGCGCCCTTGCAGGCGCCACCATCCAACAACACAGGGAGAGCGTCATGAACGCTAAGGGAACAGGAGCGGCGGTCGTCTGCGCCGTCATGGCCGCGGGTTGCGGCGGAAGCGGCGGGGATTCGACGCCTCCGGCGCCGCAGGCGTCGTATGTCTCGCCGTCGGTCTACGTCCAGGGCCAGGCCATCACGCCGCTGGCACCCACCGTCACCGGCACCGCCACCGGGTTCAGCGTGTCGCCCGCGCTGCCCGCGGGCCTGGCCATGGACGCCGCCACCGGCGTCATCTCCGGCACGCCCGGCACCGGAGCCCCCACGACCGACTACACGGTCACGGTCACGGGCGCGGGCGGATCGACCACGGCCCACGTGCACCTGGACGTCGAACCGGTGGCCACCGTCACGCGCAGCGCGGTGACGGGCACCTCGGTCTATCCGACGGTGACGCTCGACGCCACCGCGCTGGGCCTGACCGGCACGGTCTACGCCAAGGTCGCCGATGCCGGCGGCACCTTCGGCCCGACGGTCACCGTCAGCGCCAACGGCTCCAGCCGAGTGCTTGAATTCACGTCAATCGGCAGCGTGGCGCCGGGCGCGCACACCGGCCAGGCGACGGTGAGCCTGTGCCAGGACGCCGCCTGCAGCACGCCGCAGGCGGTGCCGACGCTGCTGGTCAACTACAGCCTGGACGTGCGCAGCGCCGGCGGCGCCTGGCCCGGCAACCACCTGACGACGCTGTCGGCCATCGCGGGCGCGCCCGAGTGGGCCACGTTCCAGGGCAATGCCGCGCACACGGGTCTCGTCCCTGTCACGCTCGACCCGAACCAGTTCGGCGCGCGCTGGCAGCTCGGCGTCCCCTCGTTCCTCTACTTCAACGGCCTGTTCAACCTCGCGACGGTGACCACCGCCGGTGGGAACTTCTACATCGCCGGCAACAACGCCGTCACGGCGCACAGCGAATACGACGGCTCGACCCTCTGGAGCTACAGCTTCGCCGGCCTGCCCTTCCCGTCGGTGAACCCGCCCGCGGTCAGCAATGGCACCGTGTACGTGGCCGCGGGCCAGCAATCGTCGACCTACATGTTCGGCCTGGACGCCAGCAACGGCTCGGTCAAGTTCCGCTCGGCGATGTCGTCGCAGTGGGAGGACTACCTGGCGCCGACCGTCGGCCCGTCGGGCGTCTACACCAACGCGGGCGGCTACGGCGGCGTCTACGGGTTCGATCCGCAGGGCACGCAGCTGTTCTTCGGCGGCACGGCGCAGCAGTCCGCCTGGACACCCGCGGTCGACGCCAGCGGCGTCTACGCCTACACAGGCGACGCGCTGCACGTGTTCGATCCGGTGACCGGCGCGGTCAGGGCAAGCATTGCCGACCCGACCTTCACGAACTACATCTACGAGATCGGCGGCTCGGCGGTGCTGGGCGCACCGAACTCCGTGTTCGCCGCGGCCTACGGCAACAGCTGGCTGAACGGCGGCGGCATCGGCAACGCGCTCGTGCACTTCAACCTGACGTCCAACTCGGTCGACTGGTCGGTCCACGGCGTCTACCCGTCCACGCCCGCCTACGATGGTGCGGTCGTCTACGTCGCCAACAACAACCCGTTGCGGGTGGAAGCGCGCGCCGAGGCCGACGGGTCGCTGATCTGGTCGTGGACACCGCCGGCCGCGGGCGACACGAAGTTCCTCAGCGAGGTCCTGCTGACC
>DATCRO010000905.1:0-3020 GCA_036569025.1 Burkholderiaceae bacterium | reverse complement strand
CCGCCAGGCCGCGGGCCCGTCGATCTCGCTGGTCGACGCGAACGACGCGAAGCTGCTGCGCGCGCAGCTCGACGAGCGCCTGGACAGCCTGCAGGTGCGCCAGACCGACCGCAAGGACTATTCCGGCCCCGCGCTGAGCCTGGTCGACGTGATCTACATGCAGTTCCTGCACCTGCCGATCCCCGGCCGCGACGGGGCCACCGCCGCCGACGTGCCCAAGGCCTGGGCCGACATCATCGCCCGCCTCGAGAAGGGCCCCGCGTTCATCGAGGCCGGCCAGAAGCTGGTGACGCATCCGGGCAAGCTGTACGGCGTGGCCGGCAAGAAGCAGATCGATGGCGCGCCCGATTTCCTGGGCGGCGCGCTCACCGAGGCGGCCAAGGAGCAGCTCGCGGGCGACCCGGCCGCGCTCGAGCGCTTCGTCGCGGCGCGCGACGCGGTGCTGGCCACGCTCGCCAAGACCGCGGCGTTCATCCAGCGGCACGTCGACGGCTGGCCCGAGAACTTCGCGATGGGCCGCGCGGCCTACGACCGGATGCTGCAGCGCGAACAGCTGCTGCCCTACACGGGCAAGGACGTCGAGGGCATGGCCCGCGACGAGCTGGCGCATGGCTGGGCCGAGGAGGCCTGGGTCAAGGCCGAGGCGGCGCATCGCAAGGTGGCGCTCGGCGCCGACAGCGGCGGCGGCATGGCGCCCAGCGGCCCGGCCCTGATCGACTACTACCGCGACCGCATCGCCGAGCTGCGCAAGTTCGTCGTGGAGCACGACGTCGTCACCCTGCCGGAATGGCTCGGTTCGCTGGATGTCGTCGAGACGCCCAAGTTCCAGCAGCCGGTGTCGCCGGGCGCGTCGATGGAGTCGCCGCGCCTGTTCTCGAAGTCGGGCAACGGCCACTACTTCATCACGCCGCCCGAGTCGCTGAAGGCCGCAGCCGAGCGTCTCGACATGAACGAGGACTTCGACCGCGACCGCATCCTGCAGACCGCCGCCCACGAGGCGATGCCGGGCCACTTCCTGCAGCTGTCGATCGCGCGCCGCCACTCGGACTACATCCGCAAGATCCAGTACTCGGGCACCTTCGCCGAGGGCTGGGCGTTCTACGGCGAGGAGATGTTCGTGCGCCTGGGGCTGTACGGCGACGACCTCGACGCGCGCCTGTTCACCGCGCGCTGGGAGCGCGTGCGCGGCGCCCGCGTCATCGTCGACGTGAAGATGGCCAGCGGCGAATGGACGATCGCGCAGGCCGCCAGGTTCTTCGAGGAGCAGTCCGGCTTCACGAAGTCCGCGTCCGAGGCCGCGGTGGCCGGCTACGCGCTGCGCCCGGGCTACGTGCTGAACTACACGGTGGGCCGGCTGCAGCTGGAGCAGCTGCTGGGCGAGTACCAGAGCCGCATGGGCGACAAGGGCACGCTGCACGACTTCCACGACCGCCTGCTGTCGTACGGCTCGGTGCCGTTCGCCATCGTCGGGCCCGAGCTGCTGGCCGACCTGGACAAGCCCGCCGGCGCGGTGCGCGCCGTCGCGAACTACTGACGATCCGCCAGGGCGACGGCACCGCTGCTCGCGGCGCCGTTTCCCCCATTCGTCGCATCGGCGCCCCGCGGCGCCGCGGGCGCTTCCATCATGCGAGCCATCCCGTTGATCGTGGAGGCCGCATGTCCGCATCCGCTCCCTGGCGCCCAGTCGCCTCGACGCTCCTGCTGCTCGCCGCGGGCCTGGCCCGCGCGGACTCGCACGCGGCGTCCGATCCCATCGGCCGCTGGGAAGGCGTCGCCGACATCCCGGGCCAGCCGCTGCGGCTGGTGATCGACCTCGATCGCGACGCGCAGGGCCGTTGGGCCGGCTCGGTGGTGTTGCCGGGGCGCGGCGTCAAGGGCACGGCCGTCGACGGCCTGGCCGTCGACGGCTGCGATGTCCACCTGGGGTTGGCCGCCGCATTTGCCGGCGGCGACACGCTGCAACCGAAGCTCGCGCTGGCGTGCCGATCCGATGGGTCGCTCGCCGGCAGCTTCACGCTCGGCGGCCGCGCCGCCCCGGTGAGCCTGCATCGCAGCGGGCCCGCGCAGGTCGACCGGCCCCCGGCGGGACGTCCCATCACCGCGGCGCTGGCCGGCAAGTGGACGGGCCGCTACGAGCTGGGCGGCTTCGCGCGCGAGGTGACCCTGACGCTGGCCAACGGCGCCGACGGCAACGGCGCCGGCCAGCTGGTGATCGTGGGCAAGCGCACGACCACGCTGCAGGTCGACCAGGTCACGCAGGGCCGCGAGTTCGTCACGTTGCGCGCGAGCGCCGCCGGCTTCGTCATCGAGGGCCGCTTCGCGGCGCAGGACGGCGTGATCGACGGCGGCGTGTCGCAGGGGCCGTTCGAGGCCGCGCTCGTGCTGCATCGCCAACCGGGGGAGAAGGCCTCATGAACGCGACGATCGCCGCCGCCGCGCTCGGCGTGCTGCTGGCGCTCGCCACGACCGCGCCGCGCGCGCAGGGCATGTTCCGCGGCGGGCCGGCGCACCAGGGCGTCACGTCGGAGGCGGCGCCGCGCGCATTCCATCGCGTGAAGTGGACCTTCCCGACGGGCGGGCGCGTCGTCTCGTCGGCCGTCTGGAGCGATGGCGCGGTGCTGTTCGGCAGCGACGACGGCAACGTCTACGCCGTCGACGCGGCCAGTGGCCGCCAGCGCTGGATGGCCCGCACCGGCGGCCCGGTGGCGTCGTCGCCGGCGGTGGCGGACGGCCGCGCCTTCGCGGTGAGCTACGACGGGCGTCTCTACGCGTTCGACGTGCATTCGGGCGAGGTGCTGTGGAAGTTCGCCACCGAGGGCGAGCGCCGCTTCGAGGCCAAGGGCCTCCATGGCCTGCTGCCGCGCAACCAGACGTACCCCGACCTGTACGACGTCTATCTTTCGAGCCCGCTGGTGGTGGAGGGCAAGGTCGTCTTCGGCAGCGGCGACGGCCACGTCTACGCGGTCGACGCCGCCAGCGGCCAGCTCGCGTGGAAGTTCGCCACCGGCGACGTCGTGCAC
>DATCRO010000904.1:0-5529 GCA_036569025.1 Burkholderiaceae bacterium | reverse complement strand
CTCGCCGCGATTCCAGTGCTGCGCCGGCGGGAAGGTGATCGCCGCCGGCATGTAGAGCAGGCCGAGCCAGGCGGTCGCCAGCAGCAGTCCCAGGACGGCGGCGATGCGCGCGGGGTGCGAGGCGGCGGAAGGTCCGGTGGCGGACGATTGCGCTTGCATGTCAGCGCACCGAGCGCATGGCCGTCGCCGGGCGCGGGCCGGCGGCCCGGGCCTCGTCGACCAGCGTCTGCCACGGGATCGTGGCGTCCAGGCTGCGTTGCACGATGCGCGTGCGCGGCGGCACGTCGCGCGCGAGCAGGTCGACCGGCAGCGTGCGCGGCTCGTCGTAGCGCACGCCGGCGGCGTCCAGCAGCGTCGGCACCAGGTCGGCGTGCATCAGCGGCGCGCGCACCTGCGACCGCAGCCTGGCCCATTGCGCGGCATGCGCGTCGCGCCAGGCCGCATTGGCCCAGAAGATGGCGGGCACGTGCGTGTCCCACTGGGTCGGACGGCGGCGCGAATGGCCCCAGATGACGCGGCCGTCGTCCAGCAGGTTCTCGCCATGGTCGGGCGTGAAGACCAGGAAGGCCGGCTGCGGCTGGCGGTCCAGCGCGGCAATGACGTCGTTGACGAAGCCCACGCTCGCGTCGACCGCGTTCGCGTAGTTGTCGCGCAGTGCGGCCAGGTTGGCGGGCGACGGCTCCATGCCGAGGTCCATGCAGGCCGCGGGGTAGGGCGCGTGCGCAGGGTCGTAGCGGGCGCAGTACGGATCGTGGGCGTTGTTGGCGTGCAGCACGACGGCCTTCAGGGGCGCCGGCCGCGCGAGCGCCGCGCGCAGCGGCGGCAGCAGCAGCGCCGTGTCCAGGCCCTGCTGGCCCGCGAACACCGTGTGCTCGGCGTCGGGCCACGCGATCGCGAGCGCCTGGGCGCTGATCCAGTGGCCCTCGAAGCCGGCTTCCTGCAGCGCGTGGACGACGGTGGCGTCGTCGGACGCGCGCACCCGGTGGCCGGGCATCTCGCGCGACACCAGCAGCGGCACCGACATGTCCGTGCCGTCCGCGCCGGCGGTGACGTCGCAGGCGACCAGCGCGCCGGCCGCGAACGGCCGCATGCGCGCCGGGCCGCCGCATTCGCGCAGGAAGTCGTTGCGGATGGTCTCGCCGATGACCAGCACCACGGTCTCGCTCGCGGGCGCGCCGGCCACGCGCGAGGCGTTCCAGCGCGAAGCGGGGTTGCGCGGATCGACCGTGGACGAATCGGGAAACAGGTACTGCGCCATCACCTTCGAGTTGGATGCGGTCGTGGCCAGCACGAGCGCGCCGTCGAGCGGCCACGCGCGCAGCCAGGTCGTGGGCGGCACGACGACGGCGGCGGCCACGGTCAGCGCGAACACGGCCGCGCGCGTGCGAAACCCGGCCGCGCGGCCCGGCACGATGCGCCAGCACGCCCAGGCGAAGACGGCCAGCGCGCCGGTGTCCGCCAGCGCGATCCACGCATAGGGCCGCGCGGCGCCCGCGATGTCGACGGCCGAGAACGTGCGCCATTGCAGCAGCAGCGCGAGCAGGTCGGCGCCGCGCAGGAAGTCGGTGGCCATGTAGGCGACGCCGAACAGCGCCACCGGCAGCGTCGCGAGGAAGAACGCACGGCGCGGGAACAGCAGGCGGGCCGCCACGACGAACCAGCACGACACCAGGAACAGCGTGTTCTCGTCGGGGTCGAAGGCCCGGCTCACCGAGCCCGTGGTGGCCGCCGGCAGCACCAGCAGCACGATCCACGCGACCTCGAGCAGCGGCGCGAGCAGTCGCGTGGCGCGCACGGCCGCCGGGGCGCCGGTCGACGGCGTCATCGCGCCGGTCCCCGCGCGGACGCGCGGCGTGCGGCGGGCGAGCGGACGGCCAGGGCCGCGGGCGCGCACGACGTCCGTGGCGCGGCCAGGCCTGCCGTCAGATGGCCGATCATCAAATGGAGACTCCCTGTCTGGCCCGGGCTTCTTCACGGCGACGAGCGTCGCGGAAGTTCTCTTCTTGGGCGTCGCGGATGATAAGGGCTGCGGCCGCCCGGCGCCTTCACGTCGGCGTCACGGCGGGCGGCGCCGGCGGTGGCGCGCAGGAAAATCTCACGGTGAACAGGGCTCCGTGCGCGGGTTCGCCCGGCGCGCTCGCCGCCGTCGAGCTGGTGACGGCGACGGTCGCGGCATGCTTGTCGGCGATCTCCTTGACGATCGCCAGCCCGAGGCCGCTGCCGTCGACGTCGGTGCCCAGCGCGCGGTAGAACGGCTGGAACACCTGCTCGCGCTCGGCCTCGGGGATGCCCGGTCCCGTATCCTCGACCTGCAGCACGATCACCTGGCCGTACGGGTCGGGCATCAGGCGCACGGTGACGGTGCCTCCGGCGGGCGTGTACTGCAGCGCGTTGTCGACCAGGTTGCGGATGAGCTCGCGCACGAGCACCGGCTGGCCCACGACGCGCGGGGCCGCGGGATCGGTGTCCGGGCCTTCGTAGCCGAGGTCGATGCGCTTGTCCATGGCGCGCGGCACGAAGTCGCGCACCACCTCGCGCGCCAGCTTGATCAGCGGCACGTCCTGCTGGCGGCGGGCCTGCTCGGAGTCCTCGGCGCGCGCCATCGCCAGCAGCTGGTTGACCAGGTGCGCGGCGCTCTGGCTGGAACGCGCGATCTGCCTGAGCGAGCGCTTGACGGCCTGCGGGTCGCCGCCGGCATCGATCTCGCGCTGCGCGAGCTCCGCCTGCATGCGCAGGCCGGCCAGCGGCGTCTTCATCTGGTGCGCCGCGTCGGCCAGGAAGTGCTTCTGCGAGCCCATCGTCTGGTCCAGGCGCGCGAGCAGGTCGTTGATCGAGCGCACCAGCGGCGCCACCTCCTCGGGCACGTCGTGCTCGTCCAGGGGGCTCAGGTCCTGGCTCTGGCGGCGGCGGATGCGCTGCTGCAGCGCGTTCAGCGGCGCGATGCCGCGCGCCAGCGCGAACCACACCAGCAGCACGGCCAGCGGCAGGATGACGAACTGCGGCAGGATCACGCCCTTGATGATCTCGGTGGCCAGGCGGGAACGCTTGTCCAGCGTCTCGGCGACCTGCACCACCACGCCGCTGTTGGTGCCCGAGGCCGTGCCCACCCACAGGTAGGCGACGCGCACCGGGTCGTTGTGCACGGTGTCGTCGCGGAACTGCACGTCGTCGGCCGGGGCGCGCTCCTCGGGCGGCGCGGCGAGCTCGGCGTCGCCGCCGGCCAGCTCGCCCTGCGCGTTGCGCACCTGGAACCAGATGCGGTCGACGTCGTCGCTGCGCAGGAGGGCGGCGGTGGGCTCGTCCAGGTGCAGGCCGTGGCGCCCGGCCAGGCCGCGCTCGAAGGCGGGGTCGGCGCGCATCTCGCGGGCCACGCTGTGGGCGAGCTGGCCCAGCTCGCGGTCGTACGGCCGGCTCGCGATGCCCTGGGCCACCAGCCAGGTCAACGCCACGCTCATCGGCCACAGCAAAAGCAGCGGCGCGAGCATCCAGTCCAGGATCTCGCCGAAGAGGGAACGCTGTTCGTGCCTGTCCGTCATCGTCGACGGCCAGCATAAGCGACCGACGCGATGTCCGGCGCGCCGACCGGGGCGGCGTGGGGCCGCGGCCGCCGAGGTCGCGGCGCGCCACCGGCAAGCGCGCCGGTTCGCCGGACGACAGCGCCGTGCCGGAGCGCAGGAGGCTGCGGCTGTCGCTTCAGGTCGCGATCTTCTCGAGGCAGTAGCCCAGGCCGCGCACGGTGGCGATGCGGATGGGGCCCTGCTCGATCTTCTTGCGCAGCCGGTGGATGTAGACCTCGATCGCGTTGTTGCTCACTTCCTCGCCCCATTCGCACAGGCGCGTGACGAGCTGGTCCTTGCTCACGAGGCGGCCGGCGCGCTGCAACAGCACCTCCAGCAGGCTGATCTCGCGCGCGGACAGGTCGATCATCTGGTCGTTGATGTAGGCCACGCGGCCGGTGGCGTCGAACGTGAGCGGGCCGTGCTTGATGACGCTGGAGGCCGTGCCCAGGCCGCGCCGCGTCAGCGCGCGCACGCGGGCCTCGAGCTCCTGCAGCGAGAAGGGCTTGGCCATGAAGTCGTCGGCGCCCAGGTCCAGGCCCTTGACGCGCTGTTCGACCGAGTCGGCCGCGGTCAGGATCAGCACCGGCAGCGCGGAGCCTCGCGCGCGCAGCTTGCGCAGCACCTCCAGCCCGTGCAGGCGCGGCAGGCCCAGGTCGAGGATCAGCAGGTCGAACTCGTGCGAGGCGAGGGCGGCGTCGGCCTCGGTGCCGCTGGAGACCTGGTCGACGGCATAGCCCGCGCCGCGCAGCGAGCGCAACAGGCCGTCCGCGAGGACCTGGTCGTCTTCGGCGATCAGAATGCGCATCGACTGTCTCCTGGTCCTTCGGGCGGGTTTCCGCTTGTTTTGGCGCTGGCGACCATTTTCCGCGACGGATGCCGCCCGGTCATGGCGCCCGCGTGGCGCAGGATTGATTTTGCGCAAGCTGTTGCGGCTGGCTCACGCAGCGAGCCTCAGCCCGCGAATAATCTTTCCTCGACACCTGTACAGATAACCAGTAGCTGGTCATAATCGCGCCAGCGCCAAACCGAACACGGAGAACCCGCATGGACGCCCCCACCAAGAACGCCTCGAAGACCGCCACCCCCGCCGCTGCGCCGACCGCGCAGTCCTCGGCCCTGAACGCCGAGAAGGCGAAGGCCCTGCAGGCCGCGCTGGCCCAGATCGAGAAGCAGTTCGGCAAGGGCTCCATCATGCGCCTGGGCGACGGCGAGCAGGCCGAGGACATCCAGGTCGTGTCCACCGGCTCGCTGGGCCTGGACATCGCGCTGGGCGTCGGCGGCCTGCCGCGCGGCCGCGTGGTCGAGATCTACGGCCCGGAATCGTCCGGCAAGACCACGCTGACGCTGCAGGTCGCGGCCGAGATGCAGAAGGTCGGCGGCGTCTGCGCCTTCATCGACGCGGAACACGCGCTGGACATCAACTACGCGCAGAAGCTGGGCGTCAACCTGCAGGACCTGCTGATCTCGCAGCCCGACACCGGCGAGCAGGCGCTCGAGATCGTCGACGCGCTGGTGCGCTCCGGCTCGGTCGACCTGATCGTCGTCGACTCGGTCGCCGCGCTGACGCCCAAGGCCGAACTCGAAGGCGAGATGGGCGACTCGCTGCCCGGCCTGCAGGCCCGCCTGATGAGCCAGGCGCTTCGCAAGCTGACCGGCACCATCAAGAAGAGCAACACGATGGTGATCTTCATCAACCAGATCCGCATGAAGATCGGCGTGATGTTCGGCAGCCCGGAAACCACCACCGGTGGCAACGCGCTGAAGTTCTACGCCTCTGTGCGCCTGGACATCCGTCGCATCGGCTCGATCAAGCGCGGCGAGGAAGTCGTCGGCAACGAGACCAAGGTCAAGGTCGTCAAGAACAAGGTCTCGCCCCCGTTCAAGGAAGCCGAGTTCGACATCCTGTACGGCGAAGGCATCAGCCGCGAAGGCGAGATCATCGACCTGGGCGTCAACGCCAAGGTCATCG
>DATCRO010000903.1:0-2411 GCA_036569025.1 Burkholderiaceae bacterium | reverse complement strand
TCGAACAGCGCCTGCAGTTCGGCGAGCTTCTTGGCGTTGTTGGAGGCGAGGACGAGTTTCATGACGACCCCTCCCGCGCCGGGCATGGCGCTCCGTCCCCCGAGGGGACCGCGGGCCTCCTTGGGGCGGCCCGGCGCACGGCCCGCGAGATCATCGACATCGACGTCCTCATCGTGCGAGCGCGCTCTTCTGCGCGGCGATCAGCTGGCGGATGCCGGCGTCGGCCAGGTCGAGCAGCTGGTTCATCTCGGTGCGCGAGAACGCGGCGCCCTCGGCGGTGCCCTGCACCTCGATGAAGTGGCCGGCGCCGGTCATGACGACGTTCATGTCGGTGTCGCAGGCCGAGTCTTCGATGTACTCGAGATCGAGCAGCGGCGTGCCGTCCACGATGCCCACCGACACCGCCGCGACGAAGCCGTTCAGTGGCGAGTGTTCCAGCTTGCCTGCGGCCAGCAGCTTGGCCACGGCATCGTGCGCCGCGACGCAGGCGCCGGTGATCGCTGCGGTGCGCGTGCCGCCGTCGGCCTGCAGCACGTCGCAGTCCAGCGTGATGGTGCGCTCGCCGAGCTTCCTCAGGTCGAACACGGCGCGCAGCGAGCGGCCGATCAGGCGCTGGATCTCCTGCGTGCGGCCGCTCTGCTTGCCCTTGGCCGCCTCGCGATCCGAGCGCGTGTGCGTGGCGCGCGGCAGCATGCCGTATTCGGCCGTCACCCAACCCTCGCCCTTGCCCTTGAGGAACGGCGGCACGCGGTCCTCGACGGACGCGGTGCAAAGCACGCGCGTGCCGCCGAATTCCACCAGCACCGAGCCTTCGGCGTGCACGGTGAAGTCGCGCGTGAGCTTGACGGGACGCAGCTGGTTGGCGGCGCGGCCCTGGGTGCGGGAGAACGTCATTGGCAAGTCCTAAGGGGTCTGGCCTATCCGATGTCCGCGGGAAGCGTGCAGCGAAGAGGCAATGATGAATGCGGACGGAGGTCAGGCCTGACCCCGGCTTCCGCGGGGGATCGGGGTCAGGCCTGTCCTCGTATTCGCGGCAGGCGCAACGCTTGCTGTCGACGCCTAGGCGCGAATACGAGGAGAGGCCAGACCCCTCGGGCCCTCAGGTCTTGCGCGGACCCGAGCGCTGGATCGCCTCGTTGATCTCGCGGATCGAGCGCTCGATCTCGTCGTCGTCGATGTCGGGCAGGAACGAGTCTCCGCTCATGCTGGCCTGGATGGTGGACGCGAACACGTCCTCGCCGAGCGAGCGCGTGGACACGTTGCCGGCGGCCTCGTCGTCCTCGGTCTGCTCCCACTCGACGGCCAGCGCGGTGACGTTGTCGCTTTTCTCGCCGGCGTTGCGCAGGGCCTGCTCGACGATCTCGGGCACCGAGTCGTGGATCGGGTACTCGGACAGCATCTTGACGATGTCCGGATCCTCGACGCTGCTCCACAGGCCGTCGGAGCACAGCAGCACTCGGTCGCCGGTGCGCAGCACCATCGGGCCGGCGCTGTCGATGACGGGCTTGCCGGGGCTGCCCAGGCAGGTGAACAGCACGTTGCGGTTGACCTTCTCGTCCAGCGGCACGACGTGCGACAGCGCCTCGCGCAGCTCGGAGTACGAGTGGTCGCGCGTGCGGGCGATGAGGCGGTCGCCGCGCACGATGTACAGGCGCGAGTCGCCGCAGTGGGCCCAGTAGATGTTGCCGCCCTGGATGACGCAGGCCACGATGGTGGTGCGCGGCGTGTCGGTCAGGCCGCGGTCGGTGGCGTAGCGCAAGAGCTGGTGGTGGCCGGCCAGGATGGCGTCCTGCAGGAAGCGCTGCGGATCCTTCAGCTCGGTCCTGGCCTCCTTCTGGAACGTGGCCGCGATCGTCTGCAGCGCGAGCTGCGACGCCACCTCGCCCTCCGGATGCCCGCCCATGCCGTCGGCCAGCGCGAACAGGCCCGAATCGCGCGTGTAGCAATAGCCCATGCGGTCTTCGTTCTTCTCCCGGCCGCCCTTGCGGCTCACTTGATACGTTCCAAACCGCATTCTCTTACTCCAGGCCCGAGCGCGTGCTCGAGGGCGTCAAGGGTGGGCTCCGGACTTCAGGTTCTCGATCTGCAGCTTGAGCCGCTCCGAGAAGCTGAGCGTGGTGTAGCGGCGTTCGATCTCGCGCGACAGCTCCTTCTGCAGCGCGAACACGCTCTGCGGCCGGGACAGCGGGTCGAGCGCCATGCACCATTCGATGACCTCGATGAGGTTGTCCGAATAGACGTTCCGCAGCCGCGAGAGCGACAGCGGCAGGCGATCCTTGTCGATGCGCTGCGGCGCGTCGTTGGGCGGATAGCCCTGCATGCAGGCGTACAGGCAGGCGCCGATGGCGTAGATGTCGGTCCACGGGCCCAGCGAGCCGTCGCGGCGGTACATCTCGGGCGCGGCGAAGCCG
>DATCRO010000902.1:0-3621 GCA_036569025.1 Burkholderiaceae bacterium | reverse complement strand
GCTGTCCACAGCGGCTTTGAGACGGCCGTCGTTGATCATCTTTTCGGCCACCAGCAGGGCCTGGGCGCAGACGTCCATGCCGCCGATGTGGCCGTGGAAGAGGTCGGCCGCGTCGATGCTCTGGCGGCGCACCTTGGCGTCGAAATTCAGCCCGCCACTGCCGAGGCCCCCGGCCTGGATCACGTGGTACAGCGCCATTGCCGTCTCGGGCACGTTGTTGGGGAACTGGTCGGTGTCCCAGCCCAGCTGCGGGTCGCCCCGGTTCATGTCCAGGCTGCCCAGGATGCCCAGGGCGCCGGCGGTGGCGATCTCGTGCTCGAAGCTGTGGCCCGAGAGCGTGGCGTGGTTGGCCTCGATGTTGACCTTGACCTCCTTCTCCAGGCCGTAGCGCACCAGGAAGCCGTAGACGGTGGCGGTGTCGAAGTCGTACTGGTGCTTGGACGGCTCGCGCGGCTTGGGCTCGATGAGGATGGCGCCCTTGAAGCCGATCTTGTGCTTGTGCTCCACGACCATGTTGAGGAAGCGGCCGAGCTGGTCCAGCTCCTGCCCCAGGCGCGTGTTCAGCAGGGTCTCGTAGCCTTCGCGGCCGCCCCACAGCACATAGTTCTCGCCGCCGAGCTTGAGCGTCGCGTCCATGGCGTCGCGCACCTGCAGGGCGGCGAGCTTGAAGATCTCGGGGTCGGGGTTGCTGGCCGCGCCCGACATGAAGCGGCGGTGGCTGAAGAGGTTGGCCGTGCCCCACAGCAGCTTGCGGCCGGTGGCCTGCTGCTTCTCGCCCAGCACGTCCACCAGGCGCAGGAAGTTGTCATGGCTCTCGCGCGGCGTGGCCCCTTCGGGGGCGACGTCGCGGTCGTGGAAGCAGTAGTAGGGCACGTCGAGCTTGGCCCTGGCCGCCGCCATCGGGTCGGCCACGCGGTGCCACGGCCGTTCGAACGTGCCGTCGTAGCCGAACGGGTCGAACCCGTTCCAGCAGAACGAATGCCAGTAGCAGACGGCGAAGCGCAGCTGGTCCTCCATGCGCTTGCCGAGGACGATGCGGTCCTTGTCGTACCACTTGAAGGACAGCGGCTCGCGCGATTGCGGGCCGGCGTACCGGATCTTGTCGATTCCGGCGAAGTATTCGGTCATGGTGGGTCTCCTGGAGGGAAGGGTCAGTCGCGCGGCATCAGGTCGCGGGTATGGCGATAGAGCGCGCGGAAGCGTTCGAGGCGGCGCTGCAGCGCGGCGCGGCGTTCGGCGCGCGGCTGGAAGAGGGCGCGCGGCGCGGGCGGGCGGCAGACCTCGCGCTCGTCGTGGCCGAGCGCGAGCCAGGCGAGCCGGCCCGCGCCCATCGCGCCGCCGGCCTCGGCGCCGGCGACCGTCTGCAGCTCGATGTCGAGCACGTCGGCGAGCAACTGGGCCCAGTGTGCGCTGCGGGCGCCGCCACCGACCAGCGCGAGGCGGCCGACCTCGGTGCCGGCGTCGCGCAAGGCCTGCAGGCCGTCGGCCAGGCCGAACGCGACGCCCTCGATGACGGCGTGGCCCAGGCGCGCGGCATCGGTCGCGTTGTCCATGCCGAAGAACACGCCGCAGGCGTGCGGGTCGTCGTGCGGCGTGCGCTCGCCCGACAGGTAGGGCAGGAACAGCGGGGCGGCGTCGCGCTCGGCGTCGGTCAGCGCCTCGACGCGCTCCAGCAGCGCGGCTTCGCTTGCGCTCCCGGTGAGCCGCGTCACCCACTGCAGGCAGCTGGCGGCCGACAGCATCACGCTCATCTGGTGCCAGCGTCCGGGCAGGGCGTGGCAGAACGCATGCACGGCGGACGCCGGGTTGGGGCGGTAGCGGTCGGTGACGACGAACAGCACGCCGCTGGTGCCCAGCGACAGGAAGCCGTCGCCCGACTGCACGGCGCCGATGCCCACCGCGCTGGCCGCGTTGTCGCCGCCGCCGCCGGCCACCGGCAGGCCCTCGGGCAGGCCCAGCGCGAGCGCGGCGTCGGGCGTCAGGCGGCCGGCGACGTCCGAGCCTTCGACCAGCGCCGGCATCTGCCTGGCCGTCATGTCGCTGGCGGCAAGCAGCTGTGGCGACCACGCGCGGCGGCCGACGTCCAGCCACAGCGTGCCCGCGGCGTCGGACATGTCGCTGAACGCCGCGGCCGTCAGCTTCCAGCGCAGCCAGTCCTTGGGCAGCAGCACGCGGTCGACGCGGCCGAACACTTCGGGCTCGTGCTGCGCCACCCACAGCAGCTTGGGCGCCGTGAAGCCCGGCATCGCGAGGTTGCCGGCGATCAAGGGCAGCGACGGCAGGCGGCGCACGAGCTCCGCGCACTGCGCGGCACTGCGCGTGTCGTTCCAGAGGATGGCGGGCCGCAGCACCTCGCCGCCCGCGTCCATCAGCACGGCGCCGTGCATCTGCCCGGACAGGCCGACCGCGCGCACGCCGGCCCATTCGGCGGGATGGCTCGCGCGCAGCGTGCGCGCGGCCGCGAGCAGCGCGTTCCACCAGTCGACCGGCGCCTGCTCCGACCAGTGCGGATGCGGGCGCGACACCGTCAGCGGCGCGCCGGCGCTCGCCATGAGCGCGCCCTGCGCGTCGACCAGCGCGAGCTTGAGTTCGGAGGTGCCCAGGTCGATGCCCAGCGTCGTGCCGTCGATGTTCATGAGCAAACCTCCGCCCTGCGGGCTGCGGTGCGAGCGCGCTTCGGCGCGGCCATGCGCGCGCTCATGATCCGGCCTCCGCGGTGAGCATCCGGTGCTGCTGCGCCACGCGCGTCACCGGCTTGCCGCCGATGATCATGCCGAGCACCTCGTCCTCGGTGAGATCGGCGGTGCGGTAGGTGCCGATCACGCGGCCGTTCTTCATCACGGCCAGCCGGTCGGACAGCGCGAACACGTCGGGCATGTCGTGCGAGATCAGGAACACGCCGACGCCGCGCGCCTTGAGCCGGCGCACGAGGTCGTGCACCATCCGCGTCTCCTCGGGACCGAGCGCGGCGCAGGGCTCGTCCATGATCAGGATGCGCGCCTTGAAGTGCAGCGCGCGCGAGATCGCGACCACCTGGCGCTGGCCGCCCGACAGCGAGCGCACCGGCTCGCGGATGTTGCGGAAGTTCGGGTTCAGCTGCGCGAAGACGTCGCGCGCGGCCGCCTCCATCGCGTAGTCGTCCATCGTGTTCCAGCGCGTCATCAATTCGCGGCCGAGGAACAGGTTGGCGACGGCGTCCAGGTTGTCGGCCAGCGCGAGCGTCTGGTGGATCGTCTCGATGCCCAGGCGTTGCGAGTCGGCCGGGTTGGCGATGTGGGCCAGCTCGCCGGCGACGCGGATCTCGCCGCGGTCGATCGGGTAGGCGCCCGCGAGCATCTTCATCAGCGTGGACTTGCCCGCGCCGTTGTGGCCCAGCACGGCGACCACCTCGCCGGCGTCGAGCGCGAGGTCGACGTCGCTGACGGCGTGCACGCCGCCGAAGGCCTTGTGCAGGCCGCGGAACTCGACCAGGGGTGGCGTGGTGTCGTTCATAGGGCGACCTCCGTCCCGCGGACTGCGGTCGATTCGCCCTTCGGGCGGCCGTGCGGGCTCACAAGGCGACCTCCGCCCTGCGGGCTGCGGCGCGAGCGCCCTTCGGAGCGGCCGGACGGGGCGTTCATG
>DATCRO010000901.1:0-9674 GCA_036569025.1 Burkholderiaceae bacterium | reverse complement strand
CTACGCGAGAGGAGCCGCCGCTGAAAAGGCCCCGCTTATCGCCGTTCGCAGCAGGCGCCTTCTGCCGCGCAGACTCCTAGCCGTCCACGCAGTCCTGGATCGCCTCGCCGACGCTGGCGATCGTCTTGCGACGCGCCGCGTCGGCCAGCAGCAGCGGCGACGCGAGCGCGTGGCGCATCGTCGCCAGGCCGATCAGGTGCGAGGCGATCAGCGCGGCGCGCAGCTCGGCGTCGCGCCCGCGCAGCAGGCGCGCGAGCGGCAGCACGAAGTCGGCATGGAAGCGCTCCGAGACGCGCACGTGCGTGGCCGGGCTGCCCGACGAGCGCAGCAGGATGCCCAGCGCGTCGAAGCCGGCCGCGCGGCGTTCGGCGCTGCCCTCGATCACCATCGTGGTGATGGTCTCGCCGAACCGGCTCATGTCCAGCGCGTCGAAGTGGTCCTTGATGGCGAACGCGTCCTCGATGGCCTCGTCGAACAGCTTCTCCTTGCTGCCGAAGTAGCGGTTGACGAGCGCGGCGTCGACCCCGGCGTCGGCGGCGATGTCGCGCGTGCCGACGTTCTCGTAGGCCTCGCGCGAGAAGCGCACGCGCGCCGCGGCCAGGATGCGGGCCCGGGTATCGCCGGCGTTGCGGGCGGGCTTGGCCCCGGCCGCGCGGGTGGTGGACGCGGCGGCGGATCGGGCGGACTTGTTCGAGGCGGCAGGCATCGGGGCGATCACGGTCTGCGGGGATCCGGACATTTTGTCAGCAGCCGTTGACATTCGCAACGCGCCCACCGCGGGGGCTATCCTTCGTCCCTGGGCGAAGCGTCGACGCTTGCACGCCGCTAGCGTCGTGATTGGGAAGTTCGTTGAATTGGTCGCGAGCGCAGAGGAAACGTTGCCGAATCCTCTCGCAAACGTCTGTGGACTAGGCGGCGCGCGGAGCGAGGCTCGATGCCTCGCGAGCACGGCAACGACGGCCACAGGCGTTGTCGAGGGGATTCTTCAACCAACTTCTCAATCACGACACTAGCATGAGCCCATGCCCACCGAGTCCGCGCGCGCCCCGTCCTTTCCCCTCGTCGTGCTCGCCACCTCGATGGCCTTCGTGGTCGGCCAGCTCGACGTCACGATCGTCAACGTCGCGCTGCCCGCGATGGGTCGCGCGCTCGGCGCCAGCGTGGCGGGCCTGCAGTGGGTGGTCGACGCCTACGCCGTCGCGTTCGCGGCGTTCATGCTGTCGGCCGGTGCGCTTGGCGACCGCTTCGGCGCGCGCCGCGCGTACCAGTCGGGCATGGCCGTCTTTGCGCTGGCCTCGATCGGCTGTGCCCTCGCACCCGCCGCGGCCTGGCTGGACGCGGCCCGCGCGCTGCAGGGGCTGGGGGCGGCCATCATGCTGCCCAATTCGCTGGCGCTGCTGAACCACGCGCTGGCGCACGACGCCAGGGCGCGGGCCCGCGGCATCGGCTGGTGGACAGCCGCCGGCGCGGTGGCCATCGCCGCGGGGCCCGTGCTCGGCGGCGTGCTCGTCGCCACCGTGGGCTGGCCGGCCATCTTCTGGGCCAACGCGCCGCTGTGCGCCGCCGGACTCTGGTTGGTGCGGCGCCTGCGCGAGACGCCCATCGGCCGCGACCGTCCGCCGCTCGACGTGGCGGGCCAGGTGCTGGCGACGTCGTTGCTGGCCGCGCTGATCGCCACGCTGATCGAGTCGCGCACGCGCGGCGCCGGCGATGTGCTGGTGGTGGCCGGTGCCGTCGCCACCATCGTGCTGGCCGTCTCGCTCGCGCTGGTGGAGCGCCGCGCCGCCGCGCCGGTCATCGCGACCGACCTGTTCGCGCTGCGCGACTTCCGCAACGCCGTGTTCCTCGGCACGGTCGTCAACGCCACGTACTACGGGGCGATCTTCGTCATCGCGCTGTTCCTGCAGGGTGCGCGCCACTTCGCGCCGATGCAGGCCGGCCTGGCCTTCCTGCCGCTGACGGCCGGCTTCTTCCTGTCCAACGTGGCGAGCGGCTGGGTGATCGGCCGCTTGGGCACGCGCAAGCCGATGATCGCCGGCACGCTGATCGACCTCGCGGGCTTCGGCGTCCTGGCCTGGGCATCGACGCAGGACAGCCTCGTGCCCATGCTGGCCGGCTTCCTGCTCATCCCCACCGGCATGGGCCTGGCGGTGCCGGCGATGACGACGACGGTGCTGTCGGCGGTCGAGAAGGACCGTTCGTCGCTGGCCGCCGCCATCCTCAACACTGCGCGCCAGGCGGCCGGCGCGATCGGCGTGGCCGCCTTCGGGGCGCTCGCGCACGGCGACGCCGGCCATGTGGCCGCCGGCCTGCGCATCACCTGCGGCGTGGCGATGCTGCTGCTGGCCGGCGCCGCGCTGGCGGCCGCCCGGCTGCGCGGCGTGCCGCCCCACGACTGACGGCGCAGCACGATCACTCGGCGTCGTCGTCCTCGGTGACCAGCGCGTCCGCGCGTTCGGGCGGGGCCTCGGGGTCGGTCTCCTCGCCGAGGAAGCCGCCGCTCTGGTGCGCCCACAGCCGCGCGTACAGGCCACCGCGCGCGAGCAGCGAGCGGTGGTCGCCCTCCTCGACGATGCGGCCCTTGTCGAGCACGACCAGGCGGTCCATCGCCGCGATGGTGGACAGCCGATGCGCGATCGCGATGACCGTCTTGCCCTCCATCAGGTCGTACAGGCTCGCCTGGATCGCGGCCTCGACCTCGGAGTCGAGCGCGCTGGTGGCTTCGTCGAGCAGCAGGATGGGGGCGTCCTTGAGCATCACGCGCGCGATCGCGATGCGCTGGCGCTGGCCGCCCGAGAGCTTCACGCCGCGCTCGCCGACGTGGGCGTCGTAGCCCTTGCGGCCCTTGGCGTCGGCCAGCGACTGGATGAACTCGCCGGCCTCGGCGCGCTCGGCGGCGGCGATCATCTCGGCGTCGGTGGCGTCGGGGCGGCCGTACAGGATGTTGTCGCGCACCGAACGGTGCAGCAGCGAGGTGTCCTGCGTGACCATGCCCACGTGCGCGCGCAGGCTGTTCTGCGTGACCTTGGAGACGTCCTGCCCGTCGATCAGCAGCCGGCCTGACTCGACGTCGTAGAAGCGCAGCAGCAGGTTCACGAGCGTGGACTTGCCCGCGCCCGAACGCCCGACCAGGCCGATCTTCTCGCCCGGCTTGATGGTCAGCGAGAACCGGTCGATGACCTGGCGCTTGCCGCCGTACGCGAAGCCCACGTCGTCGAACTTGACCTCGCCGTGCGGCACCACGAGCTCCGGCGCGCCCGGCGCATCGACGATCGCGTGCGGCCGCGACAGCGTGTTCATGCCGTCGGTGACGGTGCCGATGTTCTCGAACAGCGACGCGAGCTCCCACATGATCCAGTGCGAGATGCCGTTCAGGCGCAGCGCCATCGCGGTGGCCGCCGCCACCGCGCCGGCGCCGACCTGGCCGCGCGTCCACAGCCACAGCGTGACGCCGGTGGTGCTCATGATGAGCCCCATGCTCAGCACGTGGTTCACGATCTCGATGCCGGTGATGTAGCGGCCCTGCTGGTACGCGGTGACGATGAACTCGTGCATCGCCTGGCGCGCATAGCTCGCCTCGCGGCGCGCGTGCGAGAACAGCTTGACCGTGGAGATGTTGGTGTACGCGTCGGTGATGCGGCCCGTCATCACGGCGCGAGCGTCGGCCTGCAGCGCGCCGACCTTGCCCAGCCGCGGCACGAAGTAGCGCAGCGCGATGCCGTACAGCAGCAGCCAGCCGACGAACGGCCCCAGCAGCCACAGGTCGAAGCTGCCAACCACCGCGATCATCGTCACGAAGTAGATGATGACGAAGACCAGGATGTCGGTCATCGTGGTGACGACGTCGCGCACGCCCAGCGCCGTCTGCATCACCTTGGCGGCGACGCGACCGGCGAACTCGTCCTGGTAGAAGCTCATGCTCTGCGCGAGCATCATGCGGTGGAAGTTCCAGCGCAGGCGCATCGGGAAGTTGCCGAACAGCGTCTGGTACTTCAGCGAGGCCTGCACGGCCACCAGCAGCGGGCTCAAGGTCAGGATCACGCCGAGGGCGACGAGCGTGCCGCCTTCCTGCGCCCACAGCTTCGCGGGCTCGACGTGCGCCAGCCAGTCCACCACGTGCCCCAGCATCGCGAACAGCAGCGCCTCGAACGCGCCGATGATGGCGGTCAGCAGGGTCATGCCCAGCACGAAGCGGCGCACGCCGGCGGAACAGGCCCAGATGAAGGGGAAGACGCCCTTGGGCGGCGGCGGCGGCTCGACGTCCGGCCAGGGATCGACGAGTCTTTCGAAGTAACCGAGCAAACCGGGGCTCCTGAGTCTGGCGCCCGCGCGAGTGCGGGGCGAAAGCCGCAAGGCTACGCGAAAACGGACGAGCGCGTGACGCAATGGGCAGCGCGGCGCGTGCCCGGCGGCGCGCGGCGCCGGCCCCACCCCCATCATTCGAAGGCCCCGGATGCGCCCGCGATGCGCGCAGAATGGGGTCGAACGCCATAAACCGGCGGCCTGCACGAGGGAAACGAGCCGCCAGCCAGACCTGAAGGGCCATGGTCCAGAACAGCGACATCGTCTACAGCGCGACGCAGCACATCGACCGCCTGATGCGGCGGGTGGTGCTGCTCCTTTGCGGCGCGGGCGTTCTGTCGGTGCTGGCGATCTGGCACATGGAGGTCGTGGACGGCACGCTCGAGCCGTTCAACCGCTTCGGCTATCCGGCCATGGTGCTGGTGTTCTCCGTGGGCTTCGTCGCCCTGTGGCGGTTTCCCGCCGTGCTGCCCTGGGTGCGCTGGGCGGGCTTCTTCAGCATCTGCGGCGTGTTGATGACCGACCTGTGGGGGCAGACGCACGAGTCCGGCCCGCTGCTGGACAACTACAACGCGCTGACGCTGTGGAACTGGCTGCCGCTGTGCTACACGATGGCCTTCTTCATGCTGCAGTCGCGCCACGCGTTCATCGTGGCGGCCGCCATGCTGGCGTTCTTCGCCTGGTGCACGATCCTGCGCAGCACCGCCGGCACGTCGTATGCGTTGCAGGACCGCTCGCTGATGATCAACACGTTGATCTCGCACGCGGTGCTGGTGTCGTGCCTGTCGGGCCTGGCATGGCTCAAGCACGTCGTGTCCGTGCAGGGCGAGCAGGCGTCGCGCCTGAACCGGCTGGCCGCCACCGACCCGCTCACCGGCCTGGCCAACCGGCGCCAGACGCTGGAACTGCTGGAACAGCTCGCACGCGACGGCCGGCTCGAGCGCTCGCCCGTGCTGATGCTGTGCGACCTCGACCACTTCAAGAACATCAATGACGGCTGGGGCCACGCGATGGGCGACGAGGTGCTGGTGGCCGTCGCGGGCGCGCTGCGCGCGAGCACGCGCGACTCCGACACCGTCTCGCGCTGGGGCGGCGAGGAGTTCCTGATCGTGCTGCCCGACACCCGCGGGGCCGACCCCGCCGAGCTCGCTGAGCGGCTGCGCACGCGGGTGGAATCGCTGCAGGTGGCCGATCGCCACCAATGCCCGGTGCCGGTGACGCTGAGCATCGGCATCGCACGCCTGGCGGCCGGCGAGGCGGGGGCCAGCTGGCTCAAGCGGTCGGACGAGGCGCTCTATCGGGCCAAGGCGGAGGGGCGCAACTGCTGCCGGATGGCAGAGCCGCCCGAGGCCTGAGCCGGTTCAAGGATCATCAGGGCGACCCAGGCTTGAAGGTGTCGCATTGCTCGATCTGGCCCGTCTCGAAGCCCTGCTTGAACCAGTGCACGCGCTGCGCGCTGGTGCCGTGCGTGAAGGTCTCGGGCTGCACCGTGCCGCTGGCCTTGCGCTGCAGCGTGTCGTCGCCGATCTGCGTGGCGGCGTTGAGCGCCTCGTCGATGTCGCCGGCCTCGATGATCTGCTTGGTGGCTTGCGCCCGGTTGGCCCAGATGCCGGCGAAGCAGTCGGCCTGCAGCTCCAGGCGCACCGACAACGCGTTCGAGCGCGCTTCGCTGGACTGGCGGCGCGCCGCGTCCACCTTCTCCGAGATGCCCAGCAGCTTCTGCACGTGGTGGCCCACCTCGTGCGCGATCACGTAGGCCTGCGCGAAGTCGCCCGGCGCCCCGAGCTTGGTGCGCAGCAGGTCGTAGAAGCTCAGGTCGATGTAGACCTTCTCGTCGCCCGGGCAGTAGAACGGCCCGGTGGCCGATTCGCCGCGGCCGCAGGCGGTGGGCGTGGCGTTGCGGAACAGCACCAGCTTGGGGTCGCGGTAGGTTCCGCCGCGCTCCTTGAACACCTGCGTCCAGACGTCCTCGGTGTCGGCCAGCACGGTGGCGACGAAGGCCTTCATGCGGTCGTCCTGCGGCGTGTGGGCCGGGCGCGGGCCCGGCACCTGCTGCGGCGCGGTCTGCTGCACCGGCGCCCCGCCGCCGCTGAGCAGCCCGAGGATGGTGAGCGGGTTGATGCCGAAGATCCAGCCGCCGACCAGCGCGATGACGATGGTGCCGATGCCGATGTGGCGCACCCCGAAGCCGCCGAAGCCCGGGCCGCCGCCTCCGCCGCCGTCCTGGTCACGCAGGTCCTCGACGTTGTCGCTCTGGCGCTGGCCTTCCCATTTCATCGCATGCTCCTCCGGCGTCGGGCCAGCCCGCGACGGGGGCGTCGGGGACCTGGCTCAGCGGGACACCATCGGGCAATTGTCGGGCCGGATGGCCGCGTTGCCTACTATTGAAGCCCGCCGCTGGCCCCGGGAAACTTGTGCGCGTACTTGGCGATCCATTCGCCAGCCGCCTCCTCGGAGCTGAGTTCCCTGCCCTCGGCGCGAGCGATCGAGCGCCGGTAGTCCTCGATGAAGCAGACCTGCGCCACCATGCGGGCGCGGAACACGTCCTCGGGATCGAGGAAGCTGACGCCCACCTCGTAGCCGGCGCCGTCGCGCCGTGCCCGGCACCAGGCGACGCGGGCGCGCGCCTCGAAGACGGGGTCGACGTAGGCGATGCGCACCTCGATCAGCGCGCCGGTCGACACCGGCTCGTCGGAGTTCACGGCCAGGCCGCCCAGGCTGATGTCCTGGGTCTGGAACGCCGTGGCGGGACCGCACCGATCCCGTCGGATCTCGACCGGGACGTCGAGCGGATGCCGGATGAACTGCCTCATGCCTCGTCTTCCTGCGGTTCGCGACTGCCGTCCTGCACAGGCTGCTCGTCGCTTTGTACAACCCGGGGCGAAGCCCCGCCATGCCAATGGTTGTACAGGCGCAGGCCGCCCGATGGGCGGATTCGAACGTGGGATGCGGGCCAGATCCGGCCATTGCCGGGCACGCCGTCAGCGCGCGGGACCCCCGCGGGGCCCCGGGTTGCGGTGCGCCGGCGAAGTGCTTACTTCGCGGCGCCGCCGCTGAGGTAGTCCTTCTTGCCGATCTCGACGCCGCCGTGACGCAACAGCGCGTACGCGGTCGTGATGTGGAAGTAGACGTTCGGGATGGCCCACTGGAACAGGTAGTCCTGGCCCTTGAACTCGAGCTTGCGGTCGCGCAGTTGCAGGACGATGTCGCGCTCGGCGGCGCCGTCGAACTGCGACTCGTCGAGCGTGTCGAGGAAGGCGATGGTCTTGTCGATGCGGGCCTGCAGCTCGGCGAACGTCTTCTCGTTGTCCTCGAACTTCGGGATCTCGGCGCCCGACAGGCGGCCGGCCGCTCCCTTGACGTTGTCGGACGCGATCTGGACCTGCGCCGTGAACGGCAGCATGTCCGGATACAGCCGCGACGCGAGGAACGCGGCCGGGTCGATCTTCCTGGCCTCGCAGTGCGCCTCGGCCTTGGCCATGACGGCGGACAGGTTCTTGAGCATGGCGCGGAAGGGCGGCACCGTGGCGGTGTACATGGACAGGGACATGACGGTCTCCGGAAAACGGGTTGGACGGGAACGCGGGCCATTAGAGCGCAGCGCGACAGGCCTTGCCGGGGTCAGGTCTTGCACGGGTACGACCGGGCCCGGGCGCTCTAAGATGGCCCCATGCGAACCCTCCGTCGAACCACCCTGCTCCTGGCCCTGCCGCTGGCCGCGGGCCTCGCGCAGGCGCAGGCGGCGCCCGCGGCGTCCGCGCCGGCGGAGCGGCGCAACTGGTTCGACGACCCGTTCGTCGCCGCCACGCAGGGCCTGCCCGGCTGCCCGGTGCCGGACGCCCCGCTGCTGACCGAGGCCCAGATGCAGCACGAGACGCACTGGCGCGCCGAACGCGGCACCAGTTGCTTCCGCTCGGGCCGCTGCCGCCTGCCCAACGCCTACCTGTACGACAAGGAGATCGCGCCGCGCGTGGTCAAGGCCATCGCCGCCGCGGGCAGCTTCGACAACACCTCGATCTGGGTCGAGGGCCAGCGGCGCTGGGTGTGGCTCAAGGGCTGCGTCTCGACGCCCGAGCAGGCCGCCGAACTGGAGCGCATGGTGCGCCTGATCGACGACGTCGAGGCCGTGATCCCCCAGCTGATCGTCGGGACGACGATGCCTCCGGGCACGCCCGTCTACCGCCTGCCGCCCCAGTGACCGGAGGGGTCTGGCCTTTCCTCGGCCTTGCGCCGGGCACTGGTCGGAATCCGCGACGCCGCTCGCGAGGGCGAGGCGAAGGCCTGACCCCTCCGAACGGCGGGTCGCGACCCGCCCTACCGCTTCGGCGGCTGCCAGACGCGCACGTAGTCCACTTCCATCGTCGCCGGGAAGATGCCGTCGTCCACCGGCCCGCCGAGGTCGCCGCCGATGGCGATGTTCAGCAGCAGGAACTGCGGCTTGTCGAACGGCCAGGCGCGCTCCGCGCCGGCGGCGCCGACGTCCAGCCGCGGGTACGTGAGGTTGTTGACGCCGTCGATGCCGAAGGTGATGTCGCGGTCGGTCCACAGCATCTGGTAGCGGTGGAACGCGCCGCAGGCATCGGGCACCGTCACCGATGCGCCGACGCCGTGCGCGCCGCTGCCGGCCGGCGTGTGCACCGTGCTCATCACGCGGCCCGGGTTGCGGCCGATGTGCTCCATGAGGTCCAGCTCGCCGTTGGCGGGCCAGTCGCCGTGGGTGCCCAGCATCCAGATCGCGGGCCAGGTGCCCAGGCCGCACGGCAGCTTGGTGCGGATCTCGAAGAAGCCGTAGGTCCACTCCGCCAGGCCGCGCGTGAGCAGGCGCGCCGACGTGTACTTCTGGCCGCCCCAGTCGGCCTGCGACGACGGCGTCTCCCTGCGCGCGGTGATCAGCAGGCGGCCGCCGTGCACGACGGCGTTCTCGGCGCGCGGGCCCGAGTAATACTGCTGCTCGTGGTTGAACCAGCCGCGCTTGTTGAAGTAGGTGTCGTTGCCCCACTTCTTCGGGTCGGGCAGGCCGTCGACGTCGAATTCGTCGCTCCAGGCGAGCGTCCAGCCCACGGGCGGCTTCAGCGACTCGGTCGGCGGCGGCGCGTCGGGCGCGGCCGCGGCGGCTGTCGACAGGCCGGCCAGCGCGGCCAGCAGCCAGGGACGCGCGAAGCGACGTGCGGCGGTCATCGGGCAATCTCCGCCTTGCGCGGCGCGAGCGCCCTTCGGAGCGGCCGTGCGGACGCTCATGCGACGCGCCGGCCGGCGTCGTCGAACGCCAGGACCGATTCCGTGACGGGCTGCAGGCCGACGCTGGCGCCCGCGGCGAGCCCCGCATGGCTGCCGTCGACCTTGGCGTGCAGCAGCTCGGCGATGCCGTCCAC
>DATCRO010000900.1:0-18373 GCA_036569025.1 Burkholderiaceae bacterium | reverse complement strand
CTGCGCGGCGACGAGATGCTCTACGACCGCGACCAGACCTTCGGCGGCGCCCAGCTGACCCAGCTGATCTCGCGCCAGTACGGCTTCTCGTTCGAGGAAGCCGAGCAGAAGAAGCTCGCCGGCGACCTGCCCGAGGATTTCGAATCGACGCTGCTGATGCCGTTCGTCGACAGCCTGGCCCATGAGATCGGCCGCGCGCTGCAGTACTTCTTCACCAGCACGCCGCACCACAAGGTCGACTACGTGATGCTGGCCGGAGGCACGGCGTCGCTGTCGGGCCTGCGCGAGCGGGTCAAGGAAGTGACCGGCTTCGCCTGCCGGGTCGTCAATCCGTTCGAGAACATGAAGTTGGGGAGCGCCGTGCGCGAAGGCAAGCTGCGGCGCGAGGCGCCCTCTTACCTGACGGCGTGCGGGCTGGCGATGCGGAGGTTCGTGCAGTGATTCTGATCAACCTGTTGCCGCACCGCGAAGCGCGGCGCCAGCAACGCAAGCAGGCGTTCTTCGCCGGCATCGGCTTCGCCGTGCTCGTCGGCGCCGGCATCGTCCTGGCCTGGTACACCTTCGTCAACACGCAGATCAGCACGCAGGAGGAGCACAACCAGTTCCTCTCGAGCGAGATCAAGCGCCTGGACGCCCAGATCGCCGACGTCGCGACCCTCAAGGCCGAGATCGAGGCCCTGAAGGCGCGCCAGAAGGCGGTGGAAGATCTCCAGGCCGACCGCAACATGCCGGTCTACCTGCTCAACGAGCTCGTCAAGCAGACGCCCGAAGGCGTGTTCCTGACGAGCGTCAAGCAGGCCGCCCAGCAGGTCAAGATCACCGGCGTGGCGCAGACCAACGAGCGCATCTCCGAATTCCTGCGCAACACCGCCAGCAACTCGCCCTGGCTCGAGAAACCCCAGCTGATCGAGATCCGTGCCCAGACCATGCAGGTCGCCGGCAGCAAGGACCAGCGGCGGATGTTCGCCTTCTCCATGAGCGTGACGCTCAAGCGTCCGCCGGCTCCGGGCGCTGCCGCCTCCGGCGCCGCGGGTGCGGCTTCCGGCGCGGCTGCCGCTGGCGCAACGGCTCCGGCCGCTTCGACGGCGACGAGGTAAGCATGGCTACTGCAAAGAACAAGGGCCCGGACATCGGCGCCGCGCTGCGTGGCGGACTGAGTCAGTTCCGCGACCTGAACCCCAACCAGCCCGGCCAGTGGCCGTTGCTGCCGCGCCTGTCCGTCTGGGCGGTCGTGGCGATCGCCGTCGTCGTCATCGGCTGGTTCGTCGAACTCAGCTCGCAGGCGGACGACCTGCAGGCTGCGCGCGACAAGGAACCCGCGCTCAAGGCCGAGTACAAGACCAAGCTCGCGCAGGCGATCAACCTGGACGCGTTGAAGAAGCAGAAGGAAGAGGTCCAGACCTACGTCACGCAGCTCGAGAAGCAGCTGCCGGGCAAGGCCGAGATGGACGCGCTGCTGACCGACATCAACCAGGCCGGCGTCGGCCGCGGCCTCGTCATCGACCAGTTCATCCCTGGCGCGACCGAGACCAAGGAGTACTACGCCGAGCTGCCGATCGCGATCCGCGTCACCGGCCGCTTCCATGACATCGGCGCCTTCGCGGCCGACATCGCCGCGCTCTCGCGCATCGTGACCCTGCACAACCTGTCGATCAGCCCCGACCAGAAGTCGGCTGGCGGCGGCCTGTCGATGGAAGCCGTGGCGCGCACCTACCGCTACCTCGACCAGGCGGAGGTCGTCGAGGCCCGCAAGGCTGGCGCGAAGGACAAGAAATGAACCGTCTTCTCTGCATCACGGCGGGGGCGCTGCTGTTGTCCGGCCTCGGCGCATGCACCGCCGACAACGACGAGCTGATCCAGTGGATGGAGCAGCAGCACAAGGAAATCAAGCCGAACATCGCGCCGATCTATCCGCCCAAGAAGTTCGACCCGCAGCCCTACCTGGGCGTCACCGGCGTCGAGCCGTTCGGCACGCAGAAGCTGATCCCCGTGGGCGGTCCGTCCAACGGCAAGGGCAGTGCGCTGCTGGCGGCTGCCAAGGCGCACGCGACGCAGGAACTCGAGTCGTACCCGCTGGACAGCATGACGATGGTCGGCTCGCTCCAGCAAGGCGGCAAGGCGCACGCGCTGCTCATGGTGGAGAACCGGCTGCACGACGTGAAGGTGGGCGACTGGATCGGGCAGAACTACGGCCAGATCACCGCCATCACGGACACACAGATTACCTTGCGGGAAACCGTGCAAGACCCCACGGGTGAATGGATAGAGCGCACCAGCACCCTCCAGCTTCAGGAGAAGGCGCGATGAACAGCAGTCAGGAGAATCGGACTATGCGGAGTTGGACCGCGGGAGCAGCGCTGGTTTTGGCGTTGGGTTTGCCGCTGACGTCGTGGGCGGAGCCCAAGATCACGTCGGTGACGGGTTTGCAGCAAGGCGGCACGGACGTCGTGCGCGTCGAGCTCAGCGAGCCGCTGTCGGCCGTGCCGGCGGGCTTCGCCGTGCAGGCGCCGCCGCGCGTCGCGATCGACCTGCCCGGCGTGACGAACGCCTCCGGCAAGTCCAGCGTCGAGGTCAACCAGGGCAACATCCGATCGGTGAGCCTGGCCAGTTCCGGTGAACGCACGCGTCTCGTGCTGAACCTGAAGACGCCTTCGAGCTACCACGCCGAGATCCAGGGCAAGTCGCTGCTGATCGCACTCGACATGGCGCAGCCGGCGGCCGCCGCCGCCGCCGCGCAGCCGGCCGCCGCCGACACGCACTTCGCCGCCAGCCAGAACGCCGACGTCCAGGAACTGCGCGACGTCGACTTCCGCCGCGGCACCGACGGCGCCGGCCGCATCGTCGTGAACCTCCCGAGCAACCAGGTCGGCGTCGACCTGAAGCAGCAGGGCAAGGATCTGGTCGTCGACTTCCTGCGTTCCAACGCGCCGACGCGCCTGCGCCGCCGCCTGGACGTGACCGACTTCGGCACCCCGGTGCAGACGATCACCACCACGCAGGCCGGCGACCACGTCCACATGGTCGTGACGCCGACGGGCAATTGGGAGCACAGCGCCTACCAGACCGACAACCAGTTCGTGCTGGAAGTGCGTCCGGCCAAGGCCGACCCGAACAAGCTCGTGCCGGGCACGGGCTACACCGGCCAGCGCCTGTCGCTGAACTTCCAGAGCATCGAGATCCGCGCGCTGCTGCAGATCATCGCCGACTTCAGCGACTTCAACGTCGTCACCAGCGACTCCGTCACCGGTACGGTCACGCTGCGCCTGAAGGACGTGCCCTGGGACCAGGCGCTCGACATCATTCTCCAGAGCAAGGGCCTGGACAAGCGTCGCTCGGGCAACGTGCTGTTGATCGCGCCGAAGGACGAACTGGCCGCCAAGGAGCAGGTCGACCTCGAGGCCAAGAAGAAGATCGCCGACCTGGAGCCGATGCGCATGCAGGCGTTCCAGCTGAACTACACGAAGGCGCTCGAAGTGGCCAACGGCCTGACCGGTACCGGCCAGTCCGGCGGCGCCGGCACGCGCCTGCTGTCGCAGCGCGGCTCGGTGATCGCGGAGACGCGCACCAACCAGCTGTTCGTCACCGACATCCCGTCCAAGCTCGAGGAGATCCAGGCGCTGATCGCCCGCATCGACGTCGCGCAACGCCAGGTGATGATCGAGGCCCGCATCGTCGAGGCCAACGACAACTTCGGCCGCGCGCTGGGCGTCAAGCTGGGCGGCTCCGCGTTCAACGCGTTCCACCTGGGCGGCAGCCAGTACGTGAGCCCGGGCGGCAATTACGAGGCCGTCGGCTACCAGTCGGGCCAGATCCAGGGCACCGTGCCCTACACCGACTCGCAGTTCGTGAACTTCCCCGCGCAGGCCGGCATCGTGTCGTCCACCGCGACGGCCGCCACGTTCGCCCTGTCGCTGTTCAGCTCGAGCGCCAGCCGCTTCCTGAACCTCGAACTGTCGGCCCTCGAAGAAGACGGCTCGGGCCGCATCATCTCCAGCCCACGCGTGATCACCGCCGACCAGGTGCAGGCCGTGGTCGAGGCCGGCGAGGAACTGCCCTACCAGCAGGCCACGTCCAGCGGCGCGACCTCGGTGGCATTCCAGAAGGCGCAGATCCGCCTGCAGGTGACCCCGCAGATCACGCCCGAAGGCAACGTGATCCTGGACGTCGAAGTGAACAAGGACAGCGTGGGCCGCAGCACGAGCGCCGGCTTTGCCATCGACACCAAGCACATCAAGACCACGGCACTGGTCGAGAATGGCGGCACGGTGGTCCTGGGCGGCCTGTTCCAGCAGATCGAGAACAACGTGACCGACAAGGTGCCGTTCCTGGGCGACATCCCGTTCCTCGGCAACCTGTTCCGCAGCACGTCGAAGCTGCAGACGCGTACCGAACTGCTTATCTTCATCACGCCGCGTATCATTTCCGACCGCACGCAGGCGCATTGAGAGTCCAAACATGAAATTGCAGGGTATTGAATACTTGAAGCCGCTGTTCGCCGCGGTGGCGGTCGGCGCGGTCATCGCGGGTTGCAGCGCCGGTGGCGGCAACAAGCCTGCCCCGACGCCGTCGCCCACGCCCGCGCCTCCCGCGGCGTCCGACCTCGTGGTTTCGGTGGACAAGACCAGCATCGCCGATACGGGCGCCGAGACGGCGACCATCACGGCGACGGCCGTCGATGCCAACCGGAATGTCGTCGCAGGGGTGCCGGTCACGATCGTCCCGGACCGCAATGGTGTCGTCACGACCAGTGGCAGCAGCACGAGCGCCACGGGCGTGGTCAATGGAGTCCTCGGCATCGGCGGCGACAAATCCAACCGCACCATCGATGTCGTGGTCACGTCCGGCACCATCACGAAGACCGTGAAGGTGGATGTCGTCGGCGCGCAGCTGACGGCATCGGCCGGTGCCGCGACCGCGGGCCAGACGGCGACCGTGCAGTACCAGCTGACCGACAAGAACAACGGCAGCATCGCCAACGAGCCGATCGTGATCACGCTCAATGGCACCGCCACCAACGGCACGACGGACGGAAACGGCCTCTACACCTACAGCTACACGGTGCCGGCGACGGCGACGGTGTCGCTCAGTGCGACGGCAGCGGGCGTGACGACGCAGACCTCGGTCACGACATCGTCGTCCTCCACGGCAGCGGCGACGGGCACCGTGACGTCGGCATCGGTGGCAGCCAATCCGGCGACGGTCAACGTCAACACGGCTGGCTCGACGAGCAATTTCGTCACCGTCCGCGGCCTGTTCCTGGGTGCCGGCAACGCACCGATCCAGTACGTGCGCGTGCGCTTCGACCTGAATGGCGATCCGAGCGGCATCGGCGGTACGCTGGCGGCCGGATCGGGCTACGTCTACACGGACGCCAACGGCGTCGCGCAGACCACCTACACGCCAGGTACCCGCGGCAGCGGCAACCAGCAGCTGACGGTGCGCGCCTGCTGGAGCGAGACTGACTTCGCGGCGGGTACATGCCCGAACGCCGCGACCGCCAACGTCACGGTCGCTCAGAGCGGCGTGAGCATCTCGATCTTCAACAACGGGAAGATCGGGAACGACGACACGAAGGCTGTCTACAACCTTCCGTACACCGTCCAGGTCGTCGACTCGGTTGGCCAGCCGATCAAGGGCGTGCTCGTGACCGGCTCGGTCGACCTGCCGCGCTACTATCGCGGCTACTGGGACGGTTCCACCGGCGCCTGGAAGTACGTCAACCTGAACGTCTGCGACAACGAGGACATCAACCGCAACAACGTCCTCGAGACCTACTCGAACAGCCAGAAGGAAGACCAGAACGGCTCCGGCAAGATCGAGCCGTACGCCGCGGATGCCGCCATCACGCCGCAAAGCGCGGGTAGCGACACGACGGATGCGTTCGGACTGGCCTATTTCAATCTGCAATATGGCCAGAACGTGGCCTGGTGGGACGACTTTACGTTGACCTTCAGCGCGCAGGTATCCGGCACGGAAGGCAAGGCCACCACGTCCGGTCGACTCGGCGTGCCGGCATCGTTGATCAACGGAGCCACCAACGTCAGCCTGCCCTTCCAGGAAAGCCCCTACAACCTGGCTCCGCCGAACGTCGCGCCAGCGGCGGTCACGACGGTCACTGTCATGGATCCGGCCACGAGTCGTTCTGGCAATCTCTGTCAAGCCCAGCCTTGAATCAGGAAGGGCGAGGCTCGCCGGCGATTGCGCTGGTAGGCATGCCCGGTTGTGGAAAATCCACGATCGGGCGACAACTGGCGCGCATGCGCCAGTTGCCATTTCTGGACTCCGACCACGAGATCGAGGTCTATCTCGGCTGCTCGATCCGCGAGTTCTTCGATCGCGAAGGCGAGGCGGCATTTCGCGAAGTCGAGGAGCGCGTGATCCGCGAGACGCTCGCCGATTCCCAGCGGCGGGTCATCGCCACCGGTGGCGGCAGCGTGCTGCGGGCGACCAACCGGGCCGAGATGAAGGCCCGCGCCACCGTCGTCTACCTGCACACCCAGGTCGACGATCTCGCGCGCCGCCTCAGCCGCGACACCGCCCGTCCGCTGCTGCAGGTGGCCGATCCGCGACAGCGGCTGCGCGAGCTCTACACGGTGCGCGATCCGCTCTATCGCGAGGTGGCCGACATCGTCGTCGACACGGCGCACAAGTCGGCCGCGATGCTGGTCAACCTGATCTCGATGCAACTGGACATGAGCGCGGGTTCCCGCGAGGACGCAAAATAGCGTCCCATGTCGACGCCTTCCGAACTCCTTCGCGCCGCGCCCACCCAGGTCCACATCGACCTGGGCGAGCGCAGCTATCCGATCCTGATCGGCGGCGATCTGCTGTCCGACCCGGCCACCTGGGCCCCGCAGGCCAATCGCAAGGCGGTCGCGCTGATCGTCACGAACGTGACCGTCGCGGCGCTGTACGGCGCGGCGCTGGCCGCGGCGCTCGAGCCCCACTTCGCCCGCGTGCGCACGCTGGCGCTGCCCGACGGCGAGGAATACAAGGATCTCGCGCACCTGAACCTGGTGTTCGACGAACTGCTCGGACAGGAGGCCGATCGCCGCACCGTGCTGTACGCGCTGGGCGGCGGTGTCGTCGGCGACATGACGGGCTTCGCGGCCGCCTGCTACATGCGCGGCGTCCCGTTCGTGCAGGTGCCCACGACGCTGCTCGCGCAGGTCGATTCGTCGGTCGGCGGCAAGACGGCCGTCAACCACCCGCTGGGCAAGAACATGATCGGCGCGTTCTACCAGCCGCGCCAGGTCGTGTGCGACCTCGACGTGCTCGACACGCTGCCCGATCGCGAGATGTCGGCGGGCCTGGCGGAGATCATCAAGTACGGCGCCAGCATCGACATCGAGTTCCTCGGCTGGCTCGAACACCACGTCGCCGACCTGCGCGCGCGCAAGCGTGACGCGCTCGCGCACGCGGTGCGCCGCAGCTGCGAGATCAAGGCCCACGTGGTCGGCGCCGACGAGAAGGAAGCGGGCCTGCGCGAGATCCTCAACTTCGGCCACACCTTCGGCCACGCGATCGAGGCCGGCCTGGGCTACGGCCAGTGGCTGCATGGCGAGGGCGTGGGTTGCGGCATGGTGATGGCCGCCGAGCTGTCCGCGCGCCTCGGGCTGGTGGAGGCGGCCTTCGCGCGCCGCATCGAGGCGCTGGTCGCGCGCGCGGGCCTGCCCGTGCGCGGGCCCGCGAGCCTGAGCCCGCAGCGCTACCTGGACCTGATGCGCGTCGACAAGAAGGCGCAGGGCGGGGACATCCGCTTCGTGCTGCTCGATGGCCAGGGCCACGCCAGCGTGCGCACCGCGCCCGAGGCCGTCGTCGTCGACGTGATCGCCGCGCTGACCGCCTCGGCCTGACAACCGACGTTCGACGTGATCGCCAGCCCGCTCGTCGAACGCCCTCCGTACGCCAGCGATCCCGCGCGCTCGCGCGGCCGGCGCGTGCCCGAGGCGGCCGCGCCCACGCGCACCGAATTCCAGCGCGATCGCGACCGCATCGTCCATTCGACGGCCTTCCGCCGCCTCGTCTACAAGACCCAGGTCTTCCTGAACCACGAGGGCGACCTGTTCCGCACCCGGCTCACGCACTCGCTGGAGGTGGCGCAGCTCGGACGCTCCGTCGCGCGCACGATGGGCTTGGACGAGGACCTGGTCGAGGCGATCGCGCTGGCGCACGATCTCGGCCACACGCCGTTCGGCCACGCCGGCCAGGACGCACTGGACGATTGCATGCACGGCCACGGCGGCTTCGAGCACAACCTGCAGAGCCTGCGCGTCGTCGACGAACTCGAGCTGCGCTACCCCGAGTTCGACGGCCTGAACCTGACGCTGGAGACGCGCGAGGGCATCCTCAAGCGCATCACGCTGGCCCAGGCGCGCGCGCTGGAGGCGGTCGAGCCGGGCGGCGTGGGCTACCGCTTCATCGCCGGCCAGCAGCCCGGCCTCGAGGCGCAGCTGACCAACGTCGCCGACGAGATCGCGTACAACTGCCACGACGTCGACGACGGCATCCGCTCGGGACTGCTCGATCCCGCGCAGCTCGACGACGTGCCGCTGTACGCGCGACTGCGCGCCGAGGCTCTGGACGCGCACCCGCGCCTCCGCGGCTTGCCGCCGCGCCGTACCGTGCACGAGACGCTGCGCCGCATGCTGTCGCAGATGATCTACGACCTGATCGCCACCAGCCAGGCAGCGATCGACGCCGCCGCGCCCGCCAGCCCACAGGCCGTGCGCGAGCTGCCGGTGCTGATGCGCTTCAGCCCGGCGATGCGCCACGAGAGCAGCGAGCTCAAGCGCTTCCTCTTCGCCAACCTGTACCGCCATCCCGCGGTCAACGCCACGACCGACCGCGCCAAGGAGATCGTTCGCGCGCTGTTCGCGATCTACCTGGACCGGCCCGCCGAGATGAGCGACGAGTTCCAGCATGCCGTCGACCGCCCGCGCGCGGTGGCCGACTACATCGCCGGCATGACGGACCGCTTCGCGCTGAAGGAACACCAGCGGCTCACGGGCCAGGTGCTGTTCGGCGAGTGGGCGTCGCTCGGGCGGCCGGCGGGCTGAACACGAGCGACTCCGCTCGCGGACACCCCGGCCCAAAAGGGGTCAGCTAAACTCCCCGCATGGCCCGTCTGACCCGCCTCTCGCTTTCCGGCCTGCCGCACCACCTGATGCAGATCGGGAACAACCGGCAGCCCATCTTCGTCGACGACGAGGATCGCCAGGCCTGGTGCGCGCACCTGCGCGAGGCCAGTCTCGTGGCGCGGGTCGACATCCATGCCTACGTGCTGATGTCCAACCACGTGCACCTGCTGGCCACGCCGCGCGACAGCGCCGACGGCCTCAGCACGATGATGCAGTCGCTCGGCCGACGCTACGTCGCCGCGTTCAACCGGCGGCACGGGCGCACCGGCACGCTGTGGGAAGGGCGCTTCCGGGCCGCGCTGGTCGATCCCGATGACTCGCTGCTGGCGTGCATGCGCTACATCGACAGCCATGCGCAGCGCAGCGGCCTGGTCGCCGAGGCCGCCGACTACGCGTGGTCGAGCTGCGCGCACCACCTGGGGCGACGCCGCGATCCGCTGATCGTCGACCATGCGCGCTACTGGGCGCTCGGCAACACGCCGTTCGAGCGTGAGGGCGCCTGGCGCGGCTTCCTCGACGAAGGGGTCAGCCAGCGCGAGGCCCAGGCGATCTCGCAGGCCACTCGCCGCGGCTGGCCCATCGCCGGGGCGGACGGCCAGCGCCGTCTCGCGGCGCAACTGGGCCGCGAGACGGTGCCGCGGCCCCGCGGTCGGCCCCGCCGCACGGTCGTCGCGCCGGCACCATGAATCCAGGCGGCGCTGTCCCCGTGGCGGGTCACGCGTTCGGCTGACCCGCCCTGCGGAGCCCTGGCCGCCTGCCGGATAGACACCGTAGGGCGGGTTAGCCGCAGGCGCAACCCGCCATCCGTCGGCCCGGCGACGCTCCCCGCTGGCCCCAATACCCGAGCAAAACATTCCGCGACGACCGCAGGCAGCGCTGCGCGGCGACGGACTCCGCCACGATCAAAATCCGGTCGACCGGCCGCGGCAAGACGGAAATCACCAGCTTGGTGCAGGTATTGGGCCTCTGAACCATCGAATTGACTATGGCCCTATTAAACAACGCACCAATCACGAGCAATCACACTTAATCACACTGACCCCTATTTAATGCCTTTGCCGAGGAAGGCGACCTCCTTTAGTCTTCGGGTTTTCCAGCGCACCAAGGACCCGCCATGAGCCAGGCCGCCCGAGACCAAGCCAACACGCCGATCGACATCGCCTCCGCGGCCGCGGGCGGCTTGTACGACGCTTCCAACGAGAAGGACGCCTGCGGCGTGGGCTTCGTCGCCCACATCAAGGGCCAGAAGGCGCACTCGATCGTCATGCAGGGCCTGAAGATCCTGGAGAACCTCGACCACCGTGGCGCGGTCGGCGCGGACAAGCTCATGGGCGACGGCGCGGGCATCCTGATCCAGATCCCCGACGAATACTTCCGCGCCGAGATGGCCGACCAGGGCGTGGAACTGCCGCCGCCCGGCGAATACGGCGTCGGCCAGATCTTCCTGCCCAAGGAACACGCCTCGCGCCTGGCCTGCGAGCAGGAGCTCGAGCGCGCCGTGAAGGCCGAAGGCCAGGTGCTGCTGGGCTGGCGCGACGTGCCGGTCGACCGCGAGATGCCGATGTCGCCCACCGTGCGCGCCAAGGAGCCGGTGCTGCGCCAGATCTTCATCGGCCGCGGTGCCGACGTCATCGTGCCCGACTCGCTGGAACGCAAGCTGTACGTGATCCGCAAGACGGCCTCGGCCGCCATCCAGGCGCTCAAGCTGACCCACAGCCGCGAGTACTACGTGCCCAGCATGAGCTGCCGCACCATCATCTACAAGGGCCTGTTGCTGGCCGACCAGGTCGGCAAGTACTACAAGGACCTGGCCGACCCGCGCGTGGTGTCCGCGCTCGCGCTCGTCCACCAGCGTTTCTCGACCAACACCTTCCCCGAGTGGCCGCTGGCCCACCCGTACCGGATGGTGGCGCACAACGGCGAGATCAACACCGTCAAGGGCAACTTCAACTGGATGCGCGCCCGCGAGGGGGTGATGAAGTCGCCGGTGCTGGGCGAGGACCTCAAGAAGCTGTACCCGATCAGCTTCGAGGGCCAGTCCGACACCGCCACGTTCGACAACACGCTCGAGCTGCTGACGATGGCCGGCTACCCGCTCGCCCACGCCGCGATGATGATGATCCCCGAGGCCTGGGAGCAGCACACCGTGATGGACCCACGCCGCCGCGCGTTCTACGAATACCACGCCGCGATGATGGAGCCGTGGGACGGCCCGGCCGCGATGGTGTTCACCGACGGCAAGCAGATCGGCGCCACGCTGGACCGCAATGGCCTGCGCCCGGCGCGCTACATCGTCACCGACGACGACCTGGTCGTGATGGCGTCGGAGTCGGGCGTGCTCGACATCCCGCAGAACAAGATCATCAAGAAGTGGCGCCTGCAGCCGGGCAAGATGTTCCTGATCGACATCGAGCAGGGCCGCATCGTCGACGACGAGGAGCTCAAGAGCCAGTTCGCGTCGGCCAAGCCGTACCGCCAGTGGATCGACAACGTGCGCGTCAAGCTCGACGAGATCCCGGTGCTCGCGGCGCCCGCCAGCGAGGACGCGGCCACCACGCTGCTCGATCGCCAGCAGGCCTTCGGCTACACGCAGGAGGACATCAAGTTCCTGCTCAGCCCGATGGCCACGCTCGGCGAGGAAGGCATCGGCTCGATGGGCAACGACTCGCCGCTGGCTGTCCTGTCCGACAAGAACAAGCCGCTGTACAACTACTTCAAGCAGCTGTTCGCGCAGGTCACGAACCCGCCGATCGACCCGATCCGCGAGGCGATCGTGATGTCGCTGAACTCGTTCATCGGCCCCAAGCCCAACCTGCTGGACATCAACGCGGTCAACCCGCAGATGCGCCTGGAGGTCTCGCAGCCGGTGCTCGACTTCGACGACATGGCCCGCCTGCGCGCGATCGAGAAGCACACGTTCGGCAAGTTCAAGCCGCACGAGATCGACATCGTCTATCCGATCTCGTGGGGCCGCGAGGGCGTCGAGGCCAAGCTGGCGTCGTTGTGCGCCGAAGCGGTGGACGCGATCCGCGGCGGCCACAACATCCTGATCATCACGGACCGCCGTGTCGGCAAGGACTCCGTCGCGATCCCGGCGCTGCTGGCGCTGTCGGCCATCCACCAGCACCTGGTGCGCGAGGGCCTGCGCACGACCGCGGGCCTGGTCGTGGAGACGGGCTCGGCGCGCGAGGTGCACCACTTTGCCGTGCTCGCCGGCTACGGCGCGGAGGCCGTGCACCCGTACCTGGCGCTCGAGACGCTGGCGTCGCTGCACGCCGAGCTGCCGGGCCAGCTGTCGGCCGAGAAGGCGACCTACAACTACATCAAGGCGGTCGGCAAGGGACTGTCGAAGATCATGTCCAAGATGGGCGTCAGCACGTACATGTCGTACTGCGGCGCGCAGCTGTTCGAGGCCATCGGCCTGGATGCCGGCGTGGTGGGCAAGTACTTCCGCGGCACGGCGTCGCAGGTGGGCGGCATGGGCGTGTTCGAGATCGCCGAGGAAGCGCTGCGCATGCACCGCGCCGCCTTCGGCGACGACCCGCTGCTGGCCGAGATGCTGGATGCCGGCGGCGAATACGCCTGGCGCACGCGAGGCGAGGAGCACATGTGGACGCCGGACGCGATCGCCAAGCTGCAGCACAGCACGCGCTCGAACAAGTTCGACACCTACAAGGAATACGCGCAGATCATCAACGACCAGAGCAAGCGCCACATGACGCTGCGCGGCCTGTTCGAGTTCAAGTTCGACCCGAGCAAGGCCATCCCGCTGGAGGAAGTCGAGCCGGCCACCGAGATCGTGCGTCGCTTCGCGACCGGCGCGATGTCGCTCGGCTCGATCTCCACCGAGGCGCACTCGACCCTGGCCATCGCGATGAACCGCATCGGCGGCAAGAGCAACACGGGCGAGGGCGGCGAGGATCCGGCGCGCTATCGCAACGAGTTCAAGGGCATCCCGATCAAGCAGGGCACCAAGGTCTCCGAGGTGCTCGGCGACGGCGTCATGGTGGCCGACTTCGAGCTCAAGGAAGGCGACAGCCTGCGCAGCAAGATCAAGCAGGTCGCGTCGGGCCGCTTCGGCGTCACCACCGAGTACCTCGTCTCGGCCGACCAGATCCAGATCAAGATGGCCCAGGGCGCCAAGCCGGGCGAGGGCGGCCAGCTGCCGGGCGGCAAGGTGTCCGACTACATCGGCAAGCTGCGCTACTCGGTGCCGGGCGTGGGCCTGATCTCGCCGCCGCCGCACCACGACATCTACTCGATCGAGGACCTGGCTCAGCTCATCCACGACCTGAAGAACGCCAACCCGCGCGCGGACATCAGCGTCAAGCTGGTCTCCGAAGTGGGCGTGGGCACCATCGCCGCGGGCGTGGCCAAGTGCAAGGCCGACCACCTGGTCATCGCCGGCCACGACGGCGGCACGGGCGCGTCGCCGTGGTCGTCGATCAAGCACGCGGGCTCGCCGTGGGAGCTGGGCCTGGCCGAGACGCAGCAGACGCTGGTGCTCAACCAGCTGCGCGGCCGCGTGCGCGTGCAGGCCGACGGCCAGATGAAGACGGGCCGCGACGTGGTGATCGGCGCGCTGCTGGGCGCCGACGAGTTCGGCTTCGCGACCGCGCCGCTGGTCGTCGAGGGCTGCATCATGATGCGCAAGTGCCACCTGAACACCTGCCCGGTGGGCGTGGCCACGCAGGATCCGGTGCTGCGCAAGAAGTTCGCCGGCAAGCCCGAGCACGTCGTCAACTACTTCTTCTTCATCGCCGAGGAAGCGCGCCAGATCATGGCGCAGCTGGGCATCCGCAAGTTCGACGACCTGATCGGCCGCAGCGAGCTGCTCGACACGCGCAAGGGCATCGCGCACTGGAAGGCCTGCGGCCTCGATTTCTCGCGCGTGTTCCAGCAGCCGGCGATGCCGGCCAGCGTCTCGCGCCTGCACAACGACACGCAGGACCACGGGCTGGACAAGGCCCTCGACCGCAAGCTGATCGAGCGCTCGCGCCCGGCCATCGACCGCGGCGAGAAGGTGCAGTTCATGGAGGACGCGCGCAACCTGAACCGCTCCGTCGGCGCGATGCTGTCGGGCGAGCTGATCCGCGCGCGTCCCGAAGGCTTGCCGGACCACACGCTGTTCATCCAGATGGAGGGCACCGGCGGCCAGAGCTTCGGCGCGTTCCTCGCGCAGGGCATCACGCTGTACCTGATCGGCGACTCCAACGACTACACCGGCAAGGGCCTGTCCGGTGGCCGCGTCGTGATCCGACCGTCGATCGAGTTCCGCGGCGACGCCACGAAGAACATCATCGCCGGCAACACGGCGCTGTACGGCGCCACCAGCGGAGAGGCCTACTTCCGCGGCGTGGCGGGCGAGCGCTTCGCGGTGCGCCTGTCGGGCGCCTCGGCGGTCGTCGAAGGCACCGGTGACCACGGCTGCGAGTACATGACCGGCGGCACCGTGGTCGTCCTCGGCAAGACGGGCCGCAATTTCGCGGCCGGCATGTCGGGCGGCGTGGCCTACGTGTTCGACGAGGACGGCAGGTTCGCCGAGCGCTGCAACACCGCGATGGTCTCGCTCGACAGGATCCTGCCGGCCGACGAGCAGGCCAAGTCCGTCGAGCGCGCCATCTGGCACAAGGGCGAAGCCGACGAGACGCTGCTGCGCCAGATGATCGAGGCGCACCACAAGTGGACGGGCAGCCTGCGCGCCCGCGAGATCCTGGATCACTGGGCCGATTCGCGCGCCCGCTTCGTCAAGGTGTTCCCGAACGAGTACAAGCGCGCGCTCGGCGAGATCCACGCCAGGCAGGAGGCCGGCGCCACCATCGAGAAGGCGCGCGGCAAGGACGCGAAGTCGCAAACGGTTCCCGCCAAGTAAGAACCAGCCAGAAAACGTTCGGGCCGCGTTCGAGGAGCGCGCGGCCCGTCGCAACCAGCATCAGGAAGAGATCATGGGAAAAGTCACCGGCTTCATGGAGTTCGAGCGCCTCGAGGAGGGCTACGCGCCCGTGCCGCAGCGCCTGAAGCACTACAAGGAATTCGTCATCGGGCTGAAGGCGGACGAGGCCAAGGTGCAGGCCGCGCGCTGCATGGACTGCGGCACCCCGTTCTGCAACAACGGCTGCCCGGTCAACAATGTCATCCCCGACTTCAACGACCTCGTCTACGCGAACCAGTGGAAGCACGCGTCCGCGGTGCTGCACTCGACGAACAACTTCCCCGAGTTCACCGGCCGCATCTGCCCGGCGCCGTGCGAGGCCGCGTGCGTGCTCAACGTCAATGACGATGCGGTGGGCATCAAGTCGATCGAGCACGCGATCGCCGACCGCGCCTGGGAAGAAGGCTGGATCGCGCCGCAGAAGGCCGCCGTGCGCTCGGGCAAGAAGGTGGCGGTGGTGGGTTCCGGCCCGGCCGGCCTGGCCGCCGCGCAGCAGCTCGCGCGCGCCGGCCACGACGTGACGGTGTTCGAGAAGAACGACCGCGTCGGCGGCCTGCTGCGCTACGGCATCCCCGACTTCAAGATGGAGAAGACGCACATCGACCGCCGCGTGGCGCAGATGGAGGCCGAGGGCGTCCTGTTCCGCACCGGGGTGGTCGTCGGCGACTGGCCCAAGGGCGCCAAGATCACCAACCACGCCAAGGAGTCGGTGAGCGCCGAGCAGCTCAAGTCCGAGTTCGACGCCGTGCTGCTGGCCGCCGGCTCGGAGGTCTCGCGCGACCTGCCCGTGCCGGGCCGCGACCTGGACGGCGTGCACTTCGCGATGGAGTTCCTGCCGCAGCAGAACAAGGTCAACGCGGGCGACAAGCTCAAGGGCCAGCTGACGGCCGCGGGCAAGAACGTGATCGTGATCGGCGGCGGCGACACCGGCAGCGACTGCGTGGGCACCAGCAACCGCCATGGCGCCAGGAGCGTCACGCAGTTCGAGCTGATGCCCATGCCGCCGGAGCAGGAGAACAAGCCGCTGGTGTGGCCGTACTGGCCGACCAAGCTGCGCACCTCGTCGTCGCACGAGGAAGGCTGCTCGCGCGAGTTCGCCATCGCCACCAAGGAGTTCCTGGGCGAGAAGGGCAAGCTCACGGGCCTGAAGACGGTGCAGATCGAGTTCAGGGACGGCAAGCTGGCAGAGGTCGCGGGCACCGAGAAGGTGTGGCCGGCCGAGCTCGTGCTGCTGGCGATGGGCTTCACCAACCCGCTGGCGCAGCTGCTGCAGTCGTTCGGCGTCGACGCCGACGCGCGCGGCAACGCCAAGGCCGGCGTCGACGAGAAGACGGGCTACAAGACCAGCGCCGACAAGGTCTGGGCCGCCGGCGACGTGCGCCGCGGCCAGTCGCTCGTGGTGTGGGCGATCCGCGAGGGCCGCCAGGCCGCGCGCGCCATCGACCTCGCCCTGATGGGTGCGACGACGCTGCCGCGCTGAACGGTCGCGCGGGCATCGGAGACGGGCGCTGCGGCGCCCGTTCCTGTTCCTGTCGTGTAACCGGGCGCGGTTGCCGGTCTCGTTGCGTGGATGCGACGAAGATCATTGCCTAGGCAGGCTTTTAGGGGTTTTCCGTGGGGGTTCCCAACGTGCGCAGCGGAGTTCGCACACAATGCGGCAGCGGGAAACCCCTTAGGCCCCCCGCCTGGACAGGATCCAGAAAGGTCGGTGCGGCGAAGCTGTCGCGCCTGTCCCCTTCCACCTGAACGCCGCCCCTGGCGGCCGGATGCCGGCTTGAACTCCGACAAATTCATCGAGATCGATCACGTCACCTTCGGCTACGACGCCAGTCGCGTGATCCTGAACGACGTGTCGCTGCAATTCGCGCGCGGCAAGGTCACGGCCATCCTGGGCGGATCGGGCTGCGGCAAGACGACGCTGCTGCGCCTGATCGGCGGCGTCTACAAGCCGCAGAAGGGCCGCGTGATGTTCGACGGCCAGGAGGTCGACACGCGCAACCGCGAGCAGCTGTACGCGCTGCGCCGCCGCCTGGGCATGCTGTTCCAGTTCGGCGCGCTGTTCACCGACCTGAGCGTCTACGAGAACGTCGCCTTCCCGCTGCGCGAACACATGGACCTGAGCGAGTCGATGATCCGCGACATCGTGCTGATGAAGCTCAACGCCGTCGGCCTGCGCGGCGCGGCGCAGCTGCGCATCTCGCAGGTCTCGGGCGGCATGGCGCGCCGCATCGCGCTCGCGCGCGCGGTCGCGCTCGACCCCGAGGTCATCATGTACGACGAGCCTTTCGCGGGCCTCGACCCGATCTCGATGGGCGTCACGGCCAACCTGATCCGCCGCCTGAACGACGCCACCGGCGCCACCTCGCTGATGGTGTCGCACGACGTGCAGGAGTGCTTCGCCATCGCCGACTACGCCTACCTGATGATGCCCGGCGGCATCGTGGTGGCGCACGGAAAGCCCGAGGAGCTGAACCGGTCGGAAGATCCGCAGGTGCGCCAGTTCATCCGCGGCGAGCCGGACGGCCCGATCAAGTTCCACTACCCCGCCGAGCCGCTCGGCCAGGCGCTGGGGCTGCCGCAATGATCGAACTCGTCAACAGCCTCGGGCAATCGACCCTGCGCGTGCTCGCCGCGCTCGGGCACGCGGCGTACTTCTTCGTCGACCTGCTGCGCTTCACGCCGTCGTCCCTGCGGCGGTTCGGGCTCGTGGTCGACCAGATCTACGCCATCGGCTACCGCTCGCTGGTCATCATCCTGGCTTCCGGCTTTGCCGTCGGCTGCGTGCTGGCGCTGCAGATGTACTACGCGCTGGTGCCGTTCGGCGCCGCCGAATCGCTGGGACTGGTGGTCAACCTGTCGCTGGTGCGCGAGCTCGGCCCGGTGGTCACCGCGCTGCTGTTCGCGGGCCGCGCCGGCACCGCGCTGACCGCCGAGATCGGCCTGATGAAGGCGGGCGAGCAGCTGTCGGCGATGGAGCTGATGGCCGTCGATCCGCGCAGCCGCGTGCTGGCGCCGCGCTTCCTGGCGGGCATCGTCTCGATGCCCATCCTGGCGATCCTGTATTCGGCGATCGGCATCATGGGCGCCTGGCTCATCGCCGTGCAGCTGATCGGCGTGGATCCGGCCAACTTCTGGTCGATCATGCAGTCCAAGGTCGACGTCACGCGCGACGTGGGCAACGGCATCGTCAAGTCCGCCGTGTTCGGCGTGATCTGCACCGGAGTCGCCCTGTACCAGGGCTATGAGACGCAGGCGACGCCCGAGGGCGTGGCCTATGCGACCACGCGCACGGTGGTGTTCT
>DATCRO010000899.1:0-3344 GCA_036569025.1 Burkholderiaceae bacterium | reverse complement strand
ATGCGGCCCCTAAAATTTCACCCCGGAACATCACCTCAGGAAGTACTTCGTGAGCCTGGCGTCGTGAGACGTCCGGTGCACGATCGCATCCGACCCTGCCCTCCAGCGCGTCGGAAAGCGAATGTTCCGGGAACGATTGTTGACGAGGACGGGCGCCGCGCGATCCGGTGTTTTCCCTCTGTGCGCGCGCGGCGCCCGCATGCTGTGCGGTTTGGCGCATCCTGAAGCGTTCGCGCATGCGATTTGCCCGGTGGCGGCGTCCTACAAGGAGACCGCATGCCGATTGCCGGCCGTCGCGCGCGCCCCGCCGTGCTTGCGCGACATCGCCTCGTTTCGCTCGGCACCTTGCCGCGGCGTCGGCGATGAGCGCCGTCTTCTCGCGACGCGCGGTGCTCGTCGTGCGCCTGGCCGTGCTCGCGTTGCTGGGCGTGTGCGTCGCCAGCGTGCTGGTGTTCGTCTGGCGTGCGCGCGGCTACGAGCAGCTCGGTGAGCCGATCGCGCAGCCGATCCCGTTCAGCCACAAGCACCATGTCGGCGACGACGGCATCGATTGCCGCTACTGCCACACGACGGTGGAGACCGCCGCCCATGCCGGCCTGCCGTCCACCGCCGTCTGCCTGAGCTGCCATTCGCAGCTCTTCCGCGACCAGCCGCTGCTCGCGCTGCTGCACCGGAGCGAGGCCAGCCGCCAGCCGATCGCCTGGCAGCGCGTGCACTTCCTGCCGGCGTTCGTCTACTTCAACCACGGCGTGCACGTCGCCAAGGGCGTGGCCTGCGTGGAATGCCATGGCCGCGTCGACCAGATGCCGCTCGAATGGCGCGCGCGTCCGCTGCAGATGCAGTGGTGCCTCGATTGCCATCGCAACCCGGCCGCGGACCTGCGGCCCAAGTCGCAGGAGTTCGCCATGGATGCGCCGCTGCCGCCGCCGGACCAGGCCGGCCTGCTGGCCCGCGAGGCCCACCTCGAGAGCCGGCGCCGCATGACCGACTGCTCCACTTGCCATCGCTGACGGCATGTCGCTTGCTGCCCTTCGTCCCGCCCACGCCATGCATCCCCACCCGCACGCCCACGACGACCCGCAGGTGATCCGCATCGACCGCGGCGCCGGGGTCAACCGGCGCCAGGTGCTGGCGGCGATGGCCGCGTCGATGGCGCTGGCCAACACGGCGTGTTCGCCGCCGATGCGCGTGCAGGCCCATCCGTACGTCGACCTGCCCGAGGCCGGCGGCGGCAACCTGCCGCTGTACTACGCGAGCGCCTTCGTGCGCGACGGCTTCGCGCATGGGGTGCTGGTGGGCACGCAGGAGGGGCGGCCGGTCAAGATCGAGGGCAACCCGTCGCATCCCTCCAGCCTGGGAGCGACGGATGTGTACGCGCAGGCCTCGGTGCTGCAGCTGTGGGATCCCGACCGCTCCACGGTCGTGCGCCAGCGCCTGGCGCGCGGTGGCGACGCGCGCCCCGAGCAGACGCGGGCGCCGCCCGAGGTCGCGTCGTCGAGCTGGAGCGCGTTCGAGGCCGCGTGGCGCGAGCGCGCCGGCGCGCTGGCCGACCCGCAAGGCGGCGCGACGCTGCGCGTGCTGACCGGACCGATGACCTCGCCCACCGAGCGCGCCTTGCTGGCCGCGTTGCTGGCGCATGGGCCGCGCGCACGCTGGCATGTGCATTCGCCGTTGAAGGACGGCGCCGCCGCCGACGGTTCATGGATGGCCTTCGGCCGCGTCGTCTCGCAGGTGCTGCACTTCGACCGCGCGCGCTGCGTGCTCGCGCTCGCGGCCGATCCGTTCAGCGACGGTCCGGGCGCCGTGCGCCACGCGATGGACTGGTCGCAGGCGCGGACGGCCGTGCGCGATGGCGGCGCGGGCGCGCAGGCGCCGGCGCTGTTCGCCGCGGAGGCCACGCCGGGCCTGTTCGGCGCGCGCGCCGACCATCGCGTGGCGCTGTCGCCGGGGCGCATCGAGGGGCTGCTGTGGCGCGTCGCGGCGCACTGGATGCCCGAGATCACGCCCGCCGACGTGGGCCTTGCCGACCCGGCGATCGCCGCCTTCGAGCAGCGCCTGGTGGCCGCGCTGCGCGAGGCCGGCCCCGACGCGCTGGTGATCGGCGGCGCCGGGTTGTCGGCCGAGGCGCATGCGCTGGTGCTCGCGCTCAACCAGCGCCTGGGCGCGATCGGGCGCACCGTCACGCTGATCGACCCGCCCGACGCCGCGCCCGGCGCGGGCACGCTGGCCGACCTCGTCGACGCGCTCGACGCGGGCGCCGTCGACACGCTCGTGGTGCTGGGGGCCAACCCGGCCTACGACGCGCCGGCCGCGTTCGACATGCCCCATGCGTTGCGCCGCGCCAGGCTGCTGGTGCACGCGGGGCTGCATGTCGACGAGACGGCCCTGCTGGCCGACTGGCACCTGCCGCTGTCGCACGCCTACGAGCAATGGGGCGACGCGCGGGCGCACGACGGCAGCGCCACCCTGCTGCAGCCGGCGATCACGCCGCTGTATGACACGCGCTCCGTCGCCGAGCTGCTCGCGCTGCTGGCCGGCGACCCGGTGCGCGACGGCCACGCGCTGGTGCAGCGCCAATGGCGCACGGGACGCGGCGGCGACTTCGACGCGTTCTGGCGCGCCAGCCTGCGCGCCGGGACGGTCGCCGACACCGCGTCGCCGCCGCTGGAGGTGCATGCCGCGCGCCTGCCGCCCCGCCTCGCGCTGCAGGCCGGCCCCGCCACGACGACGATGCTGACCGCACTGTTCGTGCCCGACCCCGCCGCGCACGACGGCAGCTTCGCCAACAACGGCTGGCTGCAGGAGCTGCCACGGCCGTTCACCAAGCTCACCTGGGACAACGCCGCGCTGCTGAGCCCGGCCACGGCGCGGCGCCTGGGCGTGTCCACCGGCGACGTGGTGCGGCTGCAGGTCGAGACGCGCTCGCTCGAGGCGCCCGCCTGGGTGCTGGCGCAGCAGGCCGACGACGTCGTCACGCTGCCGCTGGGCTGCGGCAGGCGCCGGGCCGGACGCGTGGGCAACGGCGTCGGCTTCGACGCCGGAGCCCTGCGCGCCGGCACCGCGCTGAGCGCGTCCGCGAGCCTGCAGAAGACCGATCGCCACCACGCCTTCGCGGTGACGGAGCACGAGATCGACCAGCACGGCCGCGAGCTGCTGCGAACCGTCGCCGCGGGCGCGGGCCTGCCGCCCGACAAGCCGCACGACGAGCTCTACCCGCCGTTCGCCAGCCCCGGGCATGCCTGGGCGATGGTGATCGACCTGGACGCCTGCATCGGCTGCAACGCCTGCACCATCGCGTGCCAGGCCGAGAACAACATCCCGGTGGTGGGCAAGTCGCAGGTCGC
>DATCRO010000898.1:0-4351 GCA_036569025.1 Burkholderiaceae bacterium | reverse complement strand
CCGCGGCTTCCTGCTGCGCTCGGCCGGCGCCACGATCGCCGCCACCACCGTCTCGCGCGCGGCGCTCGCGGGGCTGCCCGAGCTCGCCTCGCACGACTCGCCCGAGACCGCGCCGCCGCTGCAGCCGGCCGGCGGCCCGCACTACAACCCGGTCGTCACCCTCAACGGCTGGACGCTGCCCTGGCGCATGAAGGACGGCGTCAAGGAGTTCCATCTCGTGGCCGAGCCCGTCGTGCGCGAGATGGCGCCCGGCTTCACGGCCCGCCTGTGGGGCTACAACGGCCAGTCGCCGGGACCGACGATCGAGGTGGTCGAGGGCGACCGCGTGCGCCTGTTCGTCACGAACCGGCTGCCCGAGCGCACGTCGATGCACTGGCACGGCCAGCGCCTGCCCAACGGCATGGACGGCGTGACCGGCCTGACGCAGCCGCCGATCGAGCCGGGCAAGACCTTCGTCTACGAGTTCGTCGCCCGGCGCGCCGGCACCTTCATGTACCACCCGCACGCCGACGAGATGGTGCAGATGGCGATGGGCATGATGGGGTCCTGGGTGACGCACCCGCGCACGCCCAACCCGGCCATCGCGGCGGTCGACCGCGACTACGTCTTCCTGCTCAACGCCTACGACGTGACGCCGGGCGCCAGCCTGCCCAGGACGTCGACGATGACCGACTTCAACCTGTGGTCGTGGAACAGCCGCGTCTTCCCGGGCATCGCGCCGCTGGTCGCGCGCCAGCACGAGCGGGTGCGCATCCGCGTGGGCAACCTCACGATGACGAACCACCCGATCCACCTGCACGGCCACGAGATGCAGGTCACCGGCACCGACGGCGGCCCGACGCCGCCGGGCTCGCGCTGGCCCGAGGTGACCGTGGACATCGCCGTCGGCCAGATGCGGCAGATGGAATTCGTCGCCGATGCCGAGGGCGACTGGTCGCTGCACTGCCACAAGTCGCACCACACGATGAACGCGATGGGCCACGACCAGCCCAACCTGATCGGCGTCGACCAGGGCGATCTCGCCGGGAAGATCGGAAAGCTGGTGCCCGGCTACATGGCCATGGGCTCGGCCGGGATGGGCGAGATGACCGACATGCCCATGCCCGGCCCGCCCAACACCGCGCCGATGATGGGCGGCGACGGGCCCTACGGGTCGCTCGAGATGGGCGGCATGTTCAGCGTGGTCAAGGTGCGGCGCGACCAGGCGCCCGGCGACTACCGCGATCCGGGCTGGTACAAGCCGCCCGCCGGCACCACCGCGTACGAGTGGACGGGCGAGCCGCCGCCGGCCGCGTCGCATGCGGCCCACACTCCCCCGAATGACGTCACGGTCAAGGCGAAGAAACCGGGCATGGACGGCATGCACATGGAACACTGAGGCTGTCCGCGACACCAACCCGGTGTGCTGTCACGGAAGCACGCGCGCAGGCGAGACGGTCTGTCGCGCGAGCGGACTCCCGGGACAGCACACCCGATCGCCTCCAGGAGGACACATGACCACCCCGCTGCGCCTCGCGCTGGCGACCCTCGCCGCCACGCTCAGCCCGCTCGCCTTCGCGCACGCGTCGCTCGTCGACTCGTTCCCCGCCAAGGGCCAGACGCTCACCGGCTCGCCGGCCGAGATCCACCTGACGTTCAACGAGCACGTCGAGCCGCGCTACTGCCGCATCAAGCTGGTGAGCGATGCCGGCAAGAATTTCGACGCCGACCGGCCATCCGCCGACAAGACCAGGCCCAACGCGATCGTCGCCGCGGTGCCGGTGCTCAAGCCCGGCACCTACAGCGCGCGCTGGACGGCCGTCGGCAGTGACGGGCACAAGACGCACGGGGACTTCAAGTTCACCGTCGCCAAGTGACCGCTCGCCGCAGCGATGGATGACGCCATCCTCGCGCCGCTGCGCACCGCCGCCGCCGCGGTGTCGGACATCGGGTTGGCCGCGATGACCGGCGCGCTGGCCACGCCGGCGCTGCTGCACGACGCGTCCTCGGGCTGGGCCGCACGTCGCGCGCGGCGCTGCCGGCTGCTGTTCACGGCGTCGGCCACGACGGCGCTGATCGCCAACCTGGCGTGGATGTGGCTGCAGGCGATCTCGATGACGGAGTCGCCGCCGTTCGCGGCGCTCCTGGGGGCCGCTGACATCGTGACGGGCACCGGCCTGGGCCGCGCGTGGGTGGTCGCGACGCTCGCGCTCGCTGCCGGCCTCGCGCTGGCCAGCGCCTGCCGCTATCGCGCGTTCCCGCTGCGCGCGCTGGGCGTCGTGCTGGCGGTGGTCGCCACCGCGCAGGCCTGCATGGGCCATGCGGCGGCCGACGGCATCGGCTGGCTGGTGCCGACGATGGCCGTGCACCGGCTCGCGACGGGCCTGTGGGCGGGCAGCGTGTTCGCAGCGGCGCTCGTGGTGCTGAACGGATCGCCCGATGGCATGGACGTGGTGCGCCATGCGCGGCGGCTGTCCACGCTGGCGACGGCGGCGCTCGTGGGCGTCGTGCTCACCGGCGCCGCGAGCGCGTGGCACGCGCTGGGCGGATCGCTGGCCCCGCTCGCGCCGTCGACGGCGTCGCCCTGGAGCTTCGCGCTGGAGGTCAAGCTCGCGCTGGTGGCCGCGGCGATCGCGCTCGGGGGATTCAATCGCTTCGTCGTGATGCCGTCGCTGCCGGGCGCATGGCCGCGCTTCGCGCGCGTGCTGCGCGTGGAGGCGGTGCTGCTGCTGGCCGTGCTGGCGGTGGCCGCGTGGCTGGCGGGCGGCGAGCCGCCCGCCATGTGAAGGCGGGCGCCTCGGCACCTGCGCTTGTCCGACGAATCGAGCGCGGACTCGTTTCACCCGCCCGCGTCGTCGTCCGCACCCTGCGTCACCGCGCGCTTGAGCTGGTCGACGGTATAGCCCTCCTGGAGCAACGCCGCGCGCAGCCACGGCGGATGCTCGCCCCGGCCGTCCCAGGTCTCGCCGCTGAGCGGATGGCGATAGCGGATCGGCAGCGTGCTCGCCGCGGGCGGTGGCGGCGGCGGTGGCAAGGGGCCGAGCAATTCCTGGTCGGTGATCTGCCAGAACTCGACGAGCTTGCGCACGGTGCGCAGCGCCGCGAGCTTCTCGGGGGGGTAGTCGTCGTCTTCGAGTTTCATCGGCCGCGGGCGCCCTGCAATGCGGCAGGCCGCTGCCCGGCAGCGGCGTTCGCCGTGGGGTCAATGGTAGCGCCCTTGCGAGGGGACTCGTCGACGCGCCTCCTGCTCGACGGTGGGTGACGCCCTAGACTGCTGGATAGATCCGCCCATGACCTCGCTCCGCATGAGACACGCCGCACTCCGCTCCTCGCTGGCCTTCGCCGTCGCATCGATCGCGCTCACGGCGACGCGCGCTGCTCCGCCCGCCAAGCCGGCGGCGCCCGTGGCCGCGAGCTCCGTGGACGCCGCGGCGCCGTCGAAGACGCTGACCGACGCCTGCCCGGCGCAGCTGCCGGTCGCCCAGACCGTCACCGAGGCGCTCGCGGGCTGGACGGCCCTGAACCAGCAGGGCAACTATCCGTTCGTTCGCGTGGCGATCTACCCGGGCCCGCCGGCGGAGACGGGCCTGATCGTGCCGACGGTGGAATACCGCGGCCAGGCAGGCCTGCACGATCGCTGGGACCTGCCGCGCCGCAGCGGCGGCTACTGGATGACCTGCGCCTACGGCAACACCACCGCGACGGTGGCGCGCAAGCTGGCCGACGACGTCGACTTCTGCATGGCCGACTACGACGGCCGCTTCCTGACCCTGGTCGTCAAGCACTGGTCGTGCGGCGTCAAGCGCACGATGCCGCCGCCGGCCTGGGAGCGGCCGGCCGACAGGAAGGTCAAGCCTTCGGCGAAGACGACGAATCGTCGCGGCGAGTGAACGCGAGTTCGAGCACCGGCGCGGCGGCGATCTGCGCGGGCGTCGGCGCGGGCTGGCGGCCTTCGGTCACGTCGCCCAGCATCTGCTTGAGCTCGTCGCCCTGCAGCACCTCGCGCGTGAGCAGCGCCTGCGCCATCGCGTCGAGGCGCGGGCGCTGCGCCTTCAGCAACGTGCGGCAGGTCTCCTGCGCCTGTTCGAGCAGCGTGCGCGCCTCGCGCAGCACGGCGGCCTGGATGTCGGGGCCCAGCAGCTTGTCCGGAATGCCGCCGACGCTCAGCAGGCCGAAGGTCTCGGAAAAGCCCAGCGAGCCCACCATCTCGATGGCCAGCTCGGAGGCGCGCTTGAGGTCGTCGGAGGCGCCGCTGGAGACGCTGTCCAGCACCAGAAGCTCCGCCTCGCGGCCGCCCAGCATCATCGCGAGCCGGCTCACCAGCTCGTTCTGCTTGTAGAGCGGATCCTCGGTGTCGCGCGTCATGTAGGTG
>DATCRO010000897.1:0-2717 GCA_036569025.1 Burkholderiaceae bacterium | reverse complement strand
GCCGAGTTCAACGACGTGCTGCACCTGCCGGGCCACGCCGATGCGGTCGCCACCGAGTTCGTGCAGTTGCTGCGCGATCGCGCGTGGGGACGGCTGCTGCTGTCCGGGCATGAGCCCGACAGCGTCGTCGGCCGCGCGCTGGCGCGGGTAGGCGGCACGCAGACCGAGCAGCGCTGCCAGCCGGCGCCCTTCGTCGATCTCCAGGCGCTCGGCGACAAGCCGTTCGAGACCACGCTCACCGGCAAGTCCGGCACGAACCTGCGCCGCAACCGCCGCGCCTACGAAGAGGAACTGGGCCCGATCGAGGTGCGGCGCGCGACCGGCGTCGACGAGGCGCTGCGCTTCTTTCGCGAGATGCGCGAGCTGCACCTGGCCCGCTGGACCGACCTGGACCGCAGCACGTCGCTGGCCGCCGATGCCGTCGTCGACTTCCACGAGCGCGTGATCCGCACGCTGGTGCCGGCCGGCGGCGCCGACCTGCTGCGCGTGGGCAACGCCGGCCGCGCGGTCGGCTTCCTGTACAACTTCGTGGTGCACGGCAAGGTGGCCATGTTCCAGAGCGGCTTCCACTACGAGCCCTCGTCGCGGCGCAGCCCCGGCCTGCTCACGCACGCGCTCGCCATCGAGCACTACCGCCGCCGCGGCCTGCGCGAGTACGACTTCCTGTGCGGCGACGCCCAGTACAAGCGCACGCTGTGCAACGGCACGCGCGAGCTGATGTGGACGACCGTCTATCGCGATCGTCCGTGGATCCGCATGTTGCTCGCGGCGCGCCGACTGCACCAGCGGATGAACCGGCCGGCCGACCTGCGCCAAGCGGCCTGATCCGCGCTCAGGAGCGCGCGCCCGGGATCGCGCCGCGGCGGGCCTGGATGTAGTGCACCAGCGACGACGGCGCCAGCGCCTTGGCGAGATGGCGTGCCGTGTTTCGCTCGAGCACCCCGAGGAATGCCGCCTGCGCCAGCAGGCCCAGCGCACGCAGCCGGTCGGTCTCGACGAGCGCCCCCGCCAGGTTCAGCGAGGCGGTGCCCAGCGCGCGGCGGTAGTCGCGACCGCCCCAGCGCGGGAGCTGCGGGTCGTCCTGCGCGAACTGGCGCAGGTTGGCGAGCACGTCCGAATAGAGCTGCAGCTTGTGCCGCGGCCCGGACATCTGCGACATCGAGCGCCGATAGCGCAGCAGCGGCCGGTCGACGAACGCGAACTTGCCCGCGCGCGACGCGCGCACCAGCCATTCCCAGTCGCAGCAGTTCGGGATCGCGCGATCGAAGACGCCGATGCGCCGCAGCAGCCCGCGGCGGAACATGACGGTGGGCGGATGGATGAAGTTGCCCAGCGCCAGATAGCGATAGACGTCGCCCACCAGCACCGGCATGTCGACCTGGGCCGCGGACGGCGGCGGCAGCCAGGCCCCGATGTCCACGCTGGCTTGTTCGCCGAAGAACGCCGCCGGCCCGCTCGACGCGCGTCCGAGGCGCGAGTAGTACTGGCGCGCGAAGCGCTCGGCGACGACGCCGGTGTCGTCGAAGCAGCTGAACTCGGTGCCGCTCAGGACGACATCCGGACGCGCCATCATCAGCGCCGCCTGGGCGCCGATGCGCTCGGGCTCGCACAGGTCGTCCGCATCCAGCAGCGCGACGAGCTCGCCGCGCGCCGCGGCCAGGCCCGCGTTGCGCGCGGCAGCCAGGCCGCCGTTGGCCTGGCGCAGGCCGCGCACGCGCGGCGCGTAGCGCGCGAGGACGTCGGGCGTGCCGTCGCGCGAGCCGTCGTCGACGACGATGATCTCGATGTGCGGATACGTCTGCGCCAGCACGCTGTCCAGCGTCGCCGGCAAGGTGGCCGCGGCGTTGAAGGCGGGGATGACGACGCTCACCAGCGGGAGGTCGGAGACGTCGGTCGGCACGGCGGGCGATCAGGGAGGCGAGGCGGGCTCGCGGGGCGCGAGGACGGTCAGGTCCCCGTCGCGCAGGCGTCCGAAAATGATACTGAAGAGCTGGTTCAGCTGGGTTCAGGTTGACGCAAGATTCACCGATCCGGGGGAGACGGACGGACATGCAAAAGGCCGCTGCGGACAGCGGCCTTTCCGATGCCGGGGGCAGCGACGGTCAGTTGCGGTCGGCGCGCGGGCTCAGCGCGGGGCTGGTGCCGGCCGTGCTGGTCTCGGTGGTGCTCGCGGCGGTGCTCTGGTCGTTGTTCACCACCGGCGCGGGCGCGGCAGGGGTCGTCGTCGACTGCGTCGAGGACGTGGTGCTCGTCGTGGTGACGGGCGCCTGCGTGGTGCCCACGACGCCCGATTCGACCCCGCTGGCCGACAGGCTGCCGTCGCGCTTCAGCGGCGCTCCGGGCGGCGTGCCGTAGTTCGCGGTGGCGGGATTCATCGTGGACTCGGTGCCCGTGTTCGGCTGGGCAACGGCGACGACGGCAACGACGCTCGCGGCACCGATCGCGACACCGGCGAGTTTGGTGAGGGGATTCATCTGAGGTCTCCTGGTTGTCTGGACGTCGACGAAAGTGGCAAAGGCGGTGCCCGGAGCCGTCGGCTACTCGACGGCTCGGCGCAATGGGGCGATCGCCGTATCCCCATCGCAGTGCACGGCGTAAAGCAGTCCGAGCGGGTTACTCATGTAGCTGCCGCTCGCGAACGCCGTTTTCTGGCCGAACGGTGACGCATCAAACCGACTGCGACGGCGTCGCGCGATGCTTCTTGTGATGCGTTGAAC
>DATCRO010000896.1:0-13534 GCA_036569025.1 Burkholderiaceae bacterium | reverse complement strand
GGCACGTTTCATCGACCTGCCGCTGGCCCACGAGCTCGCCCAGGCGAAGGCGGAACGCGAGGCCGCCTCGAAGGCCGAGGGCGGCACCGTGCCATCCGAAGCTCCGGACGCCGAGGCCGCGCCGCCGCCCATCGCTGCCCCGGCGCCCGACCCCGGGCAGGACGCGGCCGAACCCCTCGGGCGCCGCGACCCGCTCAGCTGGCTCGCGCAGGCGGCCGGCTACGGCGACGGCGAGTCGTGGTGGAACCACATGGTCGAGGAACGCGCCGACGGCGCCGAGCTGTTCGAGGCGATCGGCACGGCGATGGCGTCGCTGCGCGCCGAGCTCGGCGAGGACCACCTCTCGCCCGAGCTCGCGCGCCGCGACGCGCTGCGCGAGGCCCACATGCGCCAGTGCGTGCGCGCGGCACGGAAGCAAGGCTTCGCGCGCATCGCGGTCGTCTGCGGCGCCTGGCACGTGCCGGCGCTCGGCGCCACGGTCGCGGCCAAGGCCGATGCGGCCCTGCTCAAGGGCCTGCCCAGGCTCAAGGTGCAGTCGACCTGGGTGCCGTGGACCTATCGCCACCTCACGCGTGCCAGCGGCTACGGCGCGGGCATCGCCTCGCCCGGCTGGTACGAACACCTGTGGCGCACCCACGACCGCCCTGCACGCCGTGCGGTGGGCTGGCTCGCGCGTGTCGCGCGCCTCATGCGCGAGCGCGAGCTCGACTGCTCGTCGGCCCACCTGATCGAGGCCACCCGCCTCGCGGACACCCTCGCCGCGCTGCGCGATCGCCCCGCCCCGGGCCTGCCCGAGCTGGACGAGGCGAGCCGCACGGTGCTGACGCTGGGCGACGATGCGGCCCTGCAGTTCATCCGCGACGCGCTGGTCGTCGGAGACCACCTGGGCAGCGTCCCGCCGGCGGTGCCCACCGTGCCGCTGCAGCGCGACGTCGACGCGCTGCAGAAGCGCCTGCGCATGAAGCCCGAGGCGCTGCGAAAGACGCTGGATCTGGACCTGCGCAGCGACAACGACCTCGCCCGCAGCCACCTGCTGCACCGGCTGGCGCTGCTGGACGTGCCCTGGGGCACGCTCGCCAAGGTCGGTCGCTCGGCGCGCGGCACCTTCCACGAGGTCTGGACGCTGCAGTGGCAGCCCGAATTCGCCATCCGCCTGATCGAGGCCAGCCTGTGGGGACAGACGGTCGAACAGGCTGCCACCGCGCGGACGCAGGCGCGCTGCGCCGAAGCCGGCACGCTGGCGGCGTTGTCGACGCTGGTCGACCAGGCGCTGCTCGCCGACCTCGATCGGGCCGTCGCTGCCGCCACGCAGGCGCTCGAGGACCGCGCCGCGATCACCGGCGACGCCGCGCAGCTCCTGGCCACGCTGCCGCCGCTGGCCAACGTCTTTCGCTACGGCAACGTGCGCCAGACCGACGCTGCGCTCGTGGCGCACGTGCTGGACGGCCTGGCCGTGCGGGCGGCCATCGGCCTGCCGGTGGCCTGCGTCGGCCTGGACGATGGCGCCGCGGAATCGTTGCGCGACGTCGTCCTGTCCGCCCAGGCCGCGATCGCGCTGCGCGACGGCGCGGAGACGACGCAGGCCTGGCGCCGTGCTCTGGCGCACGTCGCCGACCTGGCCGGCGCGCATGACCTGCTCAAGGGCGTCGCGGCGCGGCTGCTCCTGGACGCCGGCGAGTGGCCGGCCGACAAGGCGGCGACCGCGATGTCCCTGAACCTGTCCGCCGGCGCCGAGCCCGCGCACGCCGCCGCCTGGCTGGAGGGCTTCCTGAACCGCAATGCCGTGGTGCTGCTGCACGACGCCGCCGTGTGGTCGCTGGTCGACGACTGGCTCGCCGGGCTCAGCGACGACCACTTCATCCGCGTGCTGCCGCTGGTGCGCCGCACCTTCTCGGCCTTCGCCGCGACCGAACTGCGCGACCTGTCGCAGAAGGCGCGCCACAAGCCCGGTGCGGCGCACGCAGCCGCGGGCCCGGCCGGCGCGCACGGCGAGCTGTTCGCCGCCTGGGACCTGGAGCGCGCCGCACTGCCGCTGCCGATGCTGCGCACGCTGCTCGGCCTGCCCGAACCCCACACGAACGGAGGCCCGCCGTGAGCAGCAGCGAACGCGAGCGCCTGGCGCGCTGGCGCCTGGTGATCGGCAGCGAGGCCGAGGCGGCCTGCGGCGCGCTGGCCGGCCAGGCCATCGAGATGGACCAGGCGCTCACCGCGCTGTACGACGTGCAGGGCTCGGCCGGCGGCCTGGGCGGCGGCACCCGCGGCGGACGCGGCGCCTCGCAGCCCAGCGTCGCGCGCTGGCTGGGCGACATCCGCAAGTACTTCCCGAGTTCCGTCGTGCAGGTGATGCAGCACGACGCGCTGCAGCGCCTGAACCTGCGCGAGATGCTGCTGCAGCCCGAGATGCTGCGCAGCGCCCAGCCCGACGTGCACCTGGTCGCCAGCCTGATCGCCCTGTCGCGCGTCATCCCCGCCGGCACGCGCGACACCGCCCGCATGGTGGTCAGGCAGGTGGTGGACGACCTGATGAAGCGGCTGGAGGAACCGATGCGATCGGCCATCGCCGGCGCCCTCGACCGGAGCCAGCGCAACCGCCGGCCACGGCACGCGCAGATCGACTGGAACCGCACCATCCGCGCCAACCTGAAGCACTGGCAGCCCGAGTACCGCACCATCGTGCCCGAGACGCTGCACGGCTACGGCCGCAAGGCGCGCCGGCCGCAGCGCGAGATCATCCTGTGCGTCGACCAGAGCGGCTCGATGGCCAACTCGGTCGTGTACTCCAGCATCTTCGGCGCGGTGATGGCCTCGCTGCCGGCCGTCTCGACCAAGCTGGTGGTGTTCGACACCGCGGTGGTCGACATGTCCGACCAGCTCGACGACCCGGTGGAACTGCTGTTCGGCGTGCAGCTGGGCGGTGGCACCGACATCGACGGCGCGGTCGGCTACTGCCAGTCGCTGGTCCGCGAGCCGCGCAACACGATCTTCGTGCTGATCTCCGACCTCTACGAAGGCGGCGTCGAGGCCAACCTGCTGCGCCGCGCGTCCGCGCTGGTCGACAGCGGCGTCCAGTGCATCACGCTGCTGGCGCTCAGCGACGAGGGCCGCCCGGCCTACGACCACGCGCTGGCGGCCAAGCTGGCGGCGCTCGGCATGCCGTCCTTCGCATGCACGCCCGACGCCTTCCCGGCGCTGATGGCGGCGGCCATCCGGCGCGACGACGTCGCGCAGTGGGCCGCGGCCAACGGCCTGGTCAACAGCCCGTCCGCGCGCTGAGCGCCGGGCGGGCCGTCCCGCGGCGTTTCAGCCGTTGCGCCTGGGCAGCTTCCAGCCCGGCCGCGGAAAGTGGCAGGTGTAGCCGTTGGGGAACATCTGCAGGTAGTCCTGGTGTTCGGGCTCGGCCTCCCAGAACGCGCCGGCCGGCTCCAGCTCGGTGACCACCTTGCCAGGCCACAGGCCCGACGCATCGACGTCGCGGATCGTCTCCTCGGCCACGGCCTTCTGTTCGGGCGTGGTGTAGTAGATCGCCGAGCGATAGCTCATGCCGACGTCGTTGCCCTGGCGGTTCTTCGTGCTCGGATCGTGGATCTGGAAGAAGAACTCCAGCAGGTCGCGGTAGCTGATGACGGCCGGGTCGAAGATGATCTCGATGCCCTCGGCGTGCGTGCCGTGGCGGCGGTACGTGGCGTCCTCGACGTCGCCGCCGGTGTAGCCGACACGGGTCTCGATCACGCCCGGCTTGTGGCGGATCAGTTCCTGCATGCCCCAGAAGCAGCCGCCGGCCAGTACCGCACGTTCGGTGGTCATTGGAGCCCCTCCCGCGACGAGGTCGTCGCTCCGTCCCCCGAGGGGACCGCGGGCCGGCTTGGGGCGGCCCGGCGCTCGTCCCGCGAACAGGTTGACAAGGAATCTGTCATTGCACGTCCTCCACCTGCGGCAGGTATTCGCCATAGCCCTGCGCTTCCATCTGCTCGCGCGGCACGAAGCGCAGCGAGGCCGAGTTGATGCAGTAGCGCAGTCCGCCGCGGTCGCGCGGGCCATCCGGGAACACGTGCCCCAGGTGGCTGTCGCCGTGGTGCGAGCGCACCTCGGTGCGGATCATGCCGTGCGTGGTGTCGCGGAACTCGTCCACGAAGCCCTGCGTGATGGGCTTGGTGAAGCTGGGCCAGCCGCAGCCCGACTCGAACTTGTCGGACGACGCGAACAGCGGCTCGCCCGAGACGACGTCGACGTAGATGCCGGCCTCCTTGTTGTGCAGCAGCTCGCCCGTGCCGGGGCGCTCGGTGCCGCTGTCCTGCGTGACATGGCGTTGGATCGGCGTCAGCCGGGCCAGCGCCTCGGGAGTCTTCCTGTACTCGGGCATCTCGATTTCTCCTTAGACGACGTCCCTGCCATGTCGGGCCAAGGACGCCTCTTCTCAAGTCCGCCGGCGCGGATCGCACGCCGGGCGCCGATGGTACGCCGGCACGTGACATGCCGGCGGCCGCGGGGTCTTGGCGCAGATCAGCGCCAGGCGTCGCCGTCGACGATCGCCACGCCGTTGGTGTGGGCTGCCCCCAGGTCGGCCACGCCGCGCAGCGTGAAGTTGCCGTCCTCGTCGACCTTGAAGATCGACACGCGCGACAGCCCGGCCCCCGCGTCGACCACGGCGGCAAAGCCGGCGCGGTAGGCGATGTCGGTCGGGCTGCCGGCGAACTGGGCCACCACGGGCGCGTCCTGCACGACCTTCTGGCCGTAGACGGCGTAGCGCGACACGCTCTTGCTGGGCGAGTTGGCCGAGAACAGGAACGGGCCGTCCAGCGCGACCCAGCACGGCGCGTGCTGCGTCATCGAGGGGGTCGTCGCGAGCACCGTGTCGTGGCGCACGAGGCTGATCTCGTCGGCGTGGGCGATCGTCACGTACGCGTCGTCGCCGCGCGCGGCCAGGCCGAACGGCGCGTCGACGTTGGCCGGGATGGCGGCCACCAGCGCCGCCGCGCCCACCACCGCGCCGTCACCCGCGAGCCGCGCCGTCTCGATCGCGTTGCTCTTCTCGCTGAACACGAGCTCGTCGTTCAGCACGCCCACCTGCGCCGCGCTGCCGTCGGCGTGCAGCAGTGCCGATCGGCCGTCCGCGGCCGGCGACACGCCCCACGAGCCCGCGCGGTGCGACTCCACGCCGGTGGTGGTCAGCACGTAGAGGTGGTCGTGGCCGAAGGCGACGCTGACCGGGCTGCCCACGGTCGGGATCACGCGCTCCAGGCGGAACAGGCGGCCGCCATCGTCACGCGTGAACACCGAGACGTTGGACGAGCCGAAGTTGACGACAGCGACGCGGTCGCGGCTCGCGGCGATGCCGCCCGCGTTGCCGGCCACGCCGCCCTGCCCCTGCGTGGGCAGGCGCCGGAGCACGTTGCCGGCGGTGTCGAGCACCACCAGCTCGTTGGTCGTCGCGTTGGACGTGGTCAGGACCAGCGTGTGCTGGCCGGACGATTCGGCGGATGCGGTCGTGGCCGCGCCGGCCAGAACGAAGGCCGCCGCGGCGGCCGTCAGGATTCGTTCGAAGGTCATGGTCTCTCCTGGAGGTGATGTGGCGCGCTCCTGGCCGGAGCCGCGCGCCGCGGCCGGCTGTGGCCGCGACCTCCGTTGGTCGACCGAACCCTCGTTCACTTACACCGATCGACGACTTTCGATACGGTGCGCCGTATGCCGCAATCCCCGGGTGCAGGAAGGCCATTTCGTTCGTCGCGAAGCCCCCGCGGTTCCTTACAGCCGCGCGCGGCTCAACGGCGCCGGTGGTGCCAGCCGTCCAGGAACGCCAGCGTGACGGCGGCCTCGTTGGTCTCGGCCAGTCCGCTCGAGAACAGCGCCACCGCATCGGGGTCGAATTCCTCGGCGCCGGCCAGGTCGCTCAGGCTGCGGAAGGCGATGTAGGGGATGCCGTTGGCGTAGGCGACGTGGGCGAGCGCCGCCGTCTCCATCTCGAAGACCTGCGCCTGCAGGTGCTCGAACAGGTAGCGCCGGTACTGCGGGTTGGCGAGGAAGGCCGAACCCGAGACGCCGCGGCCGCCCACGATCACCTGCGGGGTCGTCTTCACGCACAGCGCGGGGTCGGGCTCGGCGCCGGGCGACTTCACGGCCTTCGGTCCGCAGCGCGCCAGCGCGGGCCGGATCTCGCGGGCGACGGCCAGCATCGCCGCGTCCACCGGGTAGTCGAAACGGAACTCCCCGGCCGGCGCGTTGGCCGCCGTCATCACGAAGTTCTCGCGCATGAACAGGCCGCTGGGCATCGGCGCGGCGGGCGTGGCCAGGTAGAACGGCGGCACCGGCTTGCCGTCGACGCTGGCCAGCTTCAGGCCCAGGCACGACACGTCCGCCTCCTTGCCGCAGGTCGCGGGCAGGACGTTGTCGCGGTTCCAGAACACCTCGAGGGGCATCGCCCAGCGGTCGGGAATCATGACGTCGCCGACGTGGTGGGCCGGATCGACCCCGCCGGCGATGCCCGACATCACCAGGCGGCCCACCTTGAAGTGGTCGACCATCAGCTGCGTGACCATGGCCGAATTGACCATGCTCACGCCGCTCAGCACGATCACCACCGGCTCGCCGCGCAGCATGCCGGTGGTGAACCGGTTGCCGTTGATGATCCAGGTGTGCGGCGAGCGGGTCTGCGCGACGAGGACGGCCGCCTCCTGGCCGAAGGCCGAGACGATGCCGATGCGCGGCGTGCACTCGGTCAGGCAGGCGGCCTTGGCGGCCGGCCTGGCCGCGAACGCCGACGACAGGCCCGCGGCCAGGACGGCGGCGACGAACAGTTTCTTCACGTCGATCTCCCGAAAAATGAAAAGCGGCCGCGGCGGGCACCCGACCCGCGCGGCCGCAGCTGCCGGCGATCTTAGAACGAGGCCTTGAACTGCACGCCGTAGGTGCGTGGGTCGTTGATGAAGCCCGTGAGGTTGTTGAAGTCGATGCCGCCCGTGACGCGGATCTGGTTGGTGAGGTTGCGCACGAAGCCGGCCACCTCGTACTTGCCGTCGCTCCAGTCGTAGCCCGCGCGCAGGCCGCCGATGGTCATCGCCTTGCCGGTGAACTCCTTGGACTCGTACAGGAAGAAGTTGACCTCGCTGCGGTACGACCAGTCCGTGTAGACGAAGTATTCGCCGTTGCCCACCGGGATGCCGTAGCGCGCGTTCAGGTTCAACACATACTTGGGCGCCTGCGGCAGCGGGTTGCCGTCGATCAGCGCGTGCCCGTTGGCATCGAGCGGATCCGTCACCGTGCAGGAGCCGCAAGGCGCCACCGACAGCGACGGGTCCTTGATCCGCGTGAAGTTGTAGCTGCCGTTGAAGGTCACCAGCAGGCTGGGCGTCAGGTAGGCGTCGAGGTTGAGCTCCAGGCCCTGGCCGATGACCTTCTTGGCGTTCAGCAGCTCGGTGCCATTGCCGTCGCCGCCGACCGCGCTCAGCTGCTGGTTCTTGACCTCGTAGTGGAAGACGTCGGCCGAGATGCGCGCCCGCCTGTCGAACAGGTCGGCCTTGGTGCCGAACTCGTACGAGGTCGTCGTCTCCGGCTTCGCGGCGGTCAGCACGTTGAAGTCGGAGGCCGGGAAGATGCTGGAGCCACGGAAGCCCGTGGCGACGCGGGCGTAGACGTTGACGTCCTTGGAGAGCGCGTAGGTGCCGCTCAGGTCCCAGCTCGTCTTGGAGTCGCTGGTGCCCGCGGCCAGGCCCTTGGCGGCGTTGACCTTCGTGTCGCTGATCGGGATCGTCACGAGCGACTTGCGATCCTGCGTCCAGCGCACGCCGGCGCGCAGCTTGAAGTCGGCGGTCAGCTGGTACCCGGCCGAGCCGAACACGGCCCAGGCGTTGTTGACTTGCGTGGCGTCGACCTCCGTGGGCGGCGCGCCGAACAGCGTGTCGTAGCTGAGGCTGTCGATCGCATACTTCTCGCGGAACAGGTACAGGCCGGCCTGCCATGACAGCGGGCTCGAATCGGCATGTTCGACACGGAACTCCTGGCTCACCTGGGAGTGGCCCTTGAGCGCGTCGGAGGTCTCGTCGGAGAACGGGATGAAGCCCGGTCCGAACGGCGGCGCATACGAGGCGCCGTAGCCGCCGTCGACGTCGCCGCGGCTGAAGGCCTGCACGTGTTCCCAGCCCGTGATCGAATTCAGCACGTAGTCGCCGAGCGCCCAGCGCAGCTTGGCGCTGGCGCCGCTGGTGTTGAGCGACTGGCGGTTCTGGCCGTCGAACGACACCGCATAGGGGTCGAACCCGTCGACCAGGTCGTTGGTGCCGGGCTTGATGATGTTGGCGCGGAACAGGCGCGCGGTGCCGTGCAGGTCGCGGCCATGCACGTTGAACAGCGCGCTGAACGTGGCCGTGGGCTTGTAGAGCGCCTGGACGCGCAGCGCGTCGTCGTCGTAGCCCTCCAGCCTGCCGGTCTGCTCCGTGGGCGCCGTGTTGGCCACCCAGTCGCCGCGATGCTGCAACTGCGTGGAGGCGCGGATGGCCCAGTCCGTGCCCAGCGGCATGCCGTAGGCGCCCTCGAGGTTGATCGTGTGGAAGTTGCCGAAGGTCGCGCTGGCGTAGCCGCCGGCGACCCGGCTCGGCGCCACCGAGTCGACCTTCACGACGCCCGCCGGCGTGTTGCGGCCGAACAGCGTGCCCTGCGGCCCGGCCAGCACCTCGACCTGCTCCGTGTCGAAGATCGGGAAGCCCTTGAGGATCGGGTTCTCCTGCACGACGTCGTCGTAGACCAGCGAGACGGGTTGCGACGCGTTCAGGTGGAAGTCGGTGTTGCCGTAGCCGCGGATGTAGAAGCGCGGGAAGGCACGGCCGAACGAGGACTCGATGTTGAGGCTGGGCACGCGGCCCGACAGCGCGCGGATGTCGTCGCCCGATGAACCGAACACGTCCAGCGCGTCGGCGCCGAGGGTGCTGACCGAGATCGGCACCTGGCGCACGTCCTCGGTGATGCGCTGCGCGGTGACGGTGATCGTCTGCAGCTTGCCGGCCTCCGCGGCGGACGCGGCGTCGGCCGGCGCGGCCGCCTGGGCGTGCGCGGCGCGCGCGAACGCGAGCAGGAGGACCAGGGACAACGGCTTGAGCGGCATGGTGGGTCGCATGGCCGGGCGGATCGTGGTGCGAGTGGTCATCGGATGGATTCCCGAAAATTTTTGTGCGCGCACCGTAAAGCAAGACGAAGGCCACGTGGGGATTCAGGATGGGTGTGAATCCGGCGCCACTCCCGCGTTCAGGCGATTGCGCCGCACAGCGCACGCGACGTCACGCGGTCGTCACACGAGCCGTGGCGGCGTGACGCGATGGCAGCCGATGCGCGCCCGGCGCCATGACCCGCGCCGCCGACGGACCCGGCCGCATGCGCCCGATTCCAGTGCATCGCGCACGACCCTCGCGCCGCAAGTGCACCGCGGAACGCCTGGCCGCCTCGCGCGCGTCCCCGCGCGCGGGCGATCGTCCTCATCTCGCCGGCACGCCCTCGCGCCACTGCGGCCAGCGCGCCACGATGTCCGACACCAGCGGCCACGCCGCCTCGTAGAGATTGGCAGTGGCGATGGGAAAGCCGCCGGATCGTGCGTTGAGCGATTCCTGGTCCGTCTGCCCCGGATGGGGGCGATCGAAGTTCGCGCCCGTGCGCAGCACCGCCACGCGCTTGAGGTCGAGGCGCCCGGCGGCCGCGCCGCGGCGCAGCGCCTCGTAGGTGGCGTTGTCCTCCTGCTGCGTCGTGCAGTACGTGCCCTTGCCGTCGGTCAGCAGGCGCGTCCAGCGGGTGGCGCGCTCGCCCAGGCGGTCGCCGTGCCACCAGGTGTCGCCGGCCAGCGTGTCGCATTGCAGCACGCCCGGCGCGGCCTGGGCGGCCGCCTGCGGGTATTGCCTGCGGTACGCGGCGGCGGTGTCGTTGTCCTTCAGCGGCGCGCCACGCGACAGCGCCAGCGCGCGCTGCAGCAGCGCTTCGTCCAGCTGGAACACCTCGGTGCCGTACTCCAGCTTGGGCTTGGTCTCGGGGTCGGCGGCGCCGATGCCGACGTAGCCACCGGCCCACGCGGGCGGGGCCTCGCGGGCGTCGAATTCCTGCTGCAGGCCGAAGTCGACCAGGTAGCGCGCCCAGGCCGCGCTGCCCAGCGTGCCCTGGTTCGGGTCGATGCCGGCGATGCCCGTCACCAGGAAGTACGTGTGCGACAGGTCGAACTGCCGGCTCAGCGCCAGCGCCATGGCCGAGGCCGCGGCGTTGGCGTGCCCCATGCCGGTCGTCATGACGCACACGCCGCTGTCCGTGCACCTGACCGCGGGATAGTCCGCCGACAGCCCCGGCACCCGCACCGCGTGCTTGAGGGGCAGTTTCTCCACCCATGGCGCGGCCTCGGGCCCGAACAGCGTGATGACCATCACCTTCACGGGCCGCGGCGCGGCGGCCTTGCCGGATGCGGCGGCCGCGAACGGCGCGACGGCGGCCAGCAGCGAGAGGAGGCCGGCGATCGCGCGGCGAGACAGCGAAGAAAGCAGATTCAAGACGGATCCCCGGTGAAGCGGTGCCGCGCATTGTGCGCGACGGCGTGCGGGGCGGACGCAAGTCCCGGGCCGGTCGGCGGCGATCATCATGTTTCTCAAGTCATGCTTGAGAAATCAATCCCATCTCATTGATCCACCGTCCAAGAAATCACTTTAACAATCTCATGTAATGTATTGATGTCAAGGATCCCGTGTTCGCATCATCAATTCATGTTCACGACGCAAGTCATTGTTTTGATGGATCATTTCTTGTCGCCACGAGCATCGACCGATCCGAACCCCGAGATCGACTTCTGCACCTTGGGCTGCCCCCAGTAGTCGACATGCCCGGCTCCGGAGATCTGCACCCGCAGGTCGCTCAGTGCCCACAGCGACGCGTTGCCGACGCCGCTGATCGAGACATCCGCGCTGCCCGTGCGCAACTGCTCCGCGCCGATCTTGCCCTTGCCGGACACGTTCAGCCGGAGCTGGTCGACCTTGCCCATCAGCTGGCCCTCGCCCGCTCCGGAGATCTCGAAGTTCAGGCTGCCCACCTGCAGCTGGTCGAACCGGGCCAGGCCCGAGCCGGCCATGCTGACGGTCAGCTGGTCGCCGGTGATCGGCCCGGGGGCGACGACGTCGTTCGAGCCGGACAGCGTCAGCTTGTTCAGGTGGCGCATGCGTACCTCCACCAGCGCCCCGTTGCCGCCCTTCCAGAACTTCCAGCCGCCGGGCAGGTCGATGTGCATCCGGCTCCCCTTGAGTTCGACGTCCACCGAATCCTGGGCGCTCTCGTCGCCCGGCACGAAGACCTCGTCGCGATCGGCCTGGACGATGCGCACCTGGCCGGCGCCGTCCACGGTGAGGCTGTCGAACGGCCCCGGCGCGTAGACCTTGCCCTCCCCGGACGACACGCCCTGCCCTCGGCTGTCGGCCTGCATGCGGCCGCGCGCCCGTGCCTCGTCGGCCTGCGCCCGGGCGTCGTCGGCCGCCGCGCGCGCCTGGGCCCGCGCGTCGTCCTGGGCCTGCTTCTGCGCCTGCTCGACCTGCTTCTGCGCATCGCGCCTGGCCTGCTCGGCCTGCTTCAGCGCCTGGCGCCTGGCCTGGTCGGCGGCCTTTCGCGCCTGCTCCGCATCGCGACGGGCCTGTTCCGCGTCCCGGCGCGCCTGCTCCGCGCGTTGCTGCGCCTGCTCGGCCTGCTGCTGGGCCTGCTCCACCTGCCTCTGCGCGTCCTCGACCGACGACGCCTCCTGGGCGAGCGCCAGGCCGCCCGACAGCGACAACGCGACGCAGGTGATGATGGAAAGATGGCGGTTCATATCGATTGCTCCCTGAGCTTCCTGGAAACGTCGCGGTTGGCGGTGATGAGCGTGCCGTCGGTCATGCGCGCGACGAGCTGCGAGTTCTCGTCGGGCGTCAGCGACTCGACGAAGTCCAGGTTGACGATGCAGCTGCGATGCAGCTTGACGAAACGGGCCGGATCGAGCTTCTGCTCGAAGGTGACGATGGGCAGGCGCACGAGGTAGCTCTTGCCCTTGACGGCCAGCGCGGTGTACTTGGTGTCCGAGCGCAGGTGCTCGATGGCGTCCACGTTGATCGGGAAGATGCGGCCCTGGTCGCGCACCAGCACGCGCGTGAGCGGCGCGTTGTCGGGCGCCTGCAGCGCGTCGACGGCGCTGGCGACGGCACCGCGGTCGCGCTGCACGTGCTCGATCGCCTCGACGAAGCGCTCGTGCGTGAACGGCTTGAGCAGGTAGTCGACCGCGTGCAGCTCGAAGGCGGTCAGCGCGTGCTCGTCATAGGCGGTGGTGAAGATGACCGCCGGCTGGTGCGCGTCGCCGGCCAGCGCCTGCATCACCTGCAGGCCGGTCAGCACGGGCATCTGGATGTCCATCAGCACGAGGTCGGGCTGCAGGGCGCGGATCTGCGCGAGCGCGCTGGCGCCGTCGCCGCAGCTGGCCACGAGCTGCAGCGTCGGCATGCGGGCGACCCAGTCGGCCAGCGCCTCGGCGGCGAGCGGTTCGTCCTCGGCGATCAGGACTCGGGTGAGTTCGGTCATGGTTGGGGTATCCAGAGGTCGACGCGGAAGCCCGCGCCGGGTTGGGTGCGGATCTGCAGGCGGGCCCGGCCTTCGTAGTCGAGCGCGAAGCGGCGGCGCAGCGCGGTCAGGCCGATGCCCGAGCGCGCGGGCGCCGGGTCGTCCAGCCTGGCGGGCTCGCAGCCGGCGCCGTCGTCCTCGACGCTCAGTTCCAGGCCCTGGTTCAGGACATTGCGCGCGCTGCGGATGCCCACGCGGCCGCCGTCCACGCGCGGCGCGATGCCGTGCTGGATGGCGTTCTCCACCAGCGGCTGCAGGCTCAGCGGCGGGATCTCGTCGGCGAAGGTCTCGGGGTCGAGCTCCCATTCCACGCGCAGGCGCTTGCCCAGGCGCAGGCTCTCGAGCGCCAGGTAGTCGCGCACGAACTCGATCTCCTCGCCCAGCGCCACGCGGTCGGCGGCGCTGCGCTTGGTGTCCAGCACGTAGCGCAGCATGCTGGAAAAGCGCATCAACGCGGCCTCCGCGGCCTGGGCGTCCTTGCGCGTGAGCGCGATCAGCGAGTTGAGGGTGTTGAACAGGAAGTGCGGATTGAGCTTGCCGCTGATGACGGCCAGCTCGGCGCGCGCCAGGGCCGATTCGGCATGCGCCGCGGCGAGCAGGGCCGCGCGCGCCTTGCGCGCCTGCAGCCAGGCCGTGAACGCGGTGGCGATCGCGGCGTACGCGATCACGCCCCAGATCGCACGCCACAGCACCGTCTGCTCGAGGTTCACGTTGGCGAAGACACGGCCGTACAGCAGCGCCGAGACGCCGTAGTCGCACGCCTGCCAGGCCGCGCCGAACAGCAGCGCGCCCACCACGTGCAACGCGATCTCGCGCAGCGCGGTCAGGCCGATGCCCGAGCGCGCGGGCGCCGGGTCGTCCAGCCTGGCGGGCTCGCAGCCGGCGCCGTCGTCCTCGACGCTCAGTTCCAGGCCCTGGTTCAGGACATTGCGCGCGCTGCGGATGCCCA
>DATCRO010000895.1:0-3918 GCA_036569025.1 Burkholderiaceae bacterium | reverse complement strand
CCACACGAGGCCGACGACGATGCCCAGGTGCCCCAGCTGCGGCGGCATGCCCTGCGTGGTGCTGCCGGCCGACTCCGACGCCAGCGACGCCTCGCCGCTGGTGAAGGTCTTGGAACGGTCCGGCGTCACGCCCGGCGGCGTCGCCCCACCCAGCTGCACGCCGACGGCGCCCGCCGCTGCGGCCAGGATGATGCCCTCGTTGGCATGCTTCCAGAGCCCGGCGTCGCGCTTCCAGCCGTCGATGGCGTCCTGGAAGTTGCCGACGACGGCGAAGCCGAACGCGGTCAGGCGCGCCGGGATGTGGTCGATCAGGCTGAACAGGCGCTGCGACAGCGCCATCAGGTTCTCGTTGATCGGCGTGTCGAGCGACTTGCTGCGGAACGCCCAGTAGCGCGACGCGAATTCGGCCATGCGGTACAGCACCGCGCCCGCCGGGCCCAGGCCCAGCGCCGAGAACACGATGAAGCAGAAGAACACGCCGAACACGTGGCGGTGCGCGGCCAGCAGCGAGTGCTCGATCATGTGGCGCAGCAGTTCGGTGCGCGGCAGCTCCGAGGCGTCCAGGTGGCGCCACTCGGCCAGCAGCCGGCGCGCCTCGGGCTCGTCGCCGCCTTCCAGCGCCGTGCGGATGTCGGTGAAGTAGTGGCTGAACTGGCGGAAGCCCAGCGTGAGGTACAGGATCGCGATGTCGAACACGAGCGCCGCGATCGTGTTGTAGTGCGCGATGCCGATGTAGACGAGCGCGGCCGCCAGCGCGGGCGCGATCACGGTGACGATCCACACGACCTTGGCGTGCTGCGGCTTGCCGGCGTCGAAGTTGCGGCCCGTCCAGCCCACCCACGAGGCGAGCGAGTAGTGCACGACGTTGTTGCGCGGCAGCGGCTTGATCTGCTCGAGCAGCAAGGCAAAGAGGACGGCGATGAAACTCATTGCCTCGAATCATAGCCGCAGCATGGCCACGGCCGAGTTGCCCGGCGGCCTCGCGGCCGCCGCTTCAATGGGCCAGGAAGCGGTAGAGATTGCGCAGCATCGCCGCGGTCGCGCCCCAGACGAAGTACGGCTCGCCGCGCAGGTCGCGGCCCCACGGCATCGAGATGAACTGGCGCGCCAGCCCGTCCACTTCCACGGCGTGGCGCCGGTGGTGTGCCGGGTCCATCAGGAAGGCGAGCGGCACCTCGAACACCTCGGCCACCTCGAACGGATCGAGCCTGAGCGCGCGCGGCGGATCGAGCAGCCCCACCACCGGCGTGACCTCGTAGGCGGTGACGGTGGTGTAGGCGGGCAGCTGGCCGATCACCTCGATCTCGTCGGCCGCGATGCCCACCTCCTCGTGCGCCTCGCGCAGCGCGGTCGCGACGGCGTCGGCGTCCTCCGGATCGGTGCGTCCGCCGGGAAAGCTCACCTGGCCGGCGTGGTCGTTGAGGTGGTCGGTGCGGCGCGTGAGCAGGACGGCCAGTCCTGCGGGTCGTCGCACCAGCGGCACCAGCACGGCCGCGGGCCGCAGCGCGCGGCCCGCCAGGCGCTGGCCGTCGCCGGTGAACTCGGGCGTCCAGCGGGGCGCGGCGTCGGCGCCGTCGGCGGGCGTGCGGGCGATCGCGCCCAGCGTCGGCGCGAAGCGCGCGCGCACGGCCTCGGGCGTCAGGCGCTCAGGCGCGACGGCGGGCAGGTGCGTGTCGCTGCCGATGACCGGCGCGAGGCGCGGCTCGCGGATCAGCGGCCGCGTGGGCGTGGACGGCTTGGACGGCGGCTCGGGCGTGGACATGCGGTCATTGTTCTGCAAGGTCGTGACGATTGTCCGGCCTGCGCGCCCGCCGTGCACGCCGGGCCGCGTTTCACCCCCGTGGCGAAGCAGCTTCGCTCGCGTCGCCGCCGGGCAGCTCGAGGTGGCCGCGATACCCCACGACCTGTCCCACGCCCGGCACGCGCGCCTCGACGCGGAAGTGCAGCCGCTCGCGGCCGTCGGCGCCCTGTCCGCCCGACTCCTCGGCGACGATGCGGGGCCGCAGCCAGGCCGGACAGCGGATGCCCAGGAAGCGCATGTCCACCAGGTGCAGGCGCAGGCGGCCGGCGTCGACGTCCAGCGCGAACGCCAGGCGCGCCGGGCCCATGCGCTCGACCACGCGGCCGGACGTGAAGTGCAGGCGCGAACGCAGCGTCCGGCCGGGGAAGTGGCGCGTCCAGCTCTCGACGTCGGGGGCGGCTTCCAGCACGAAGCGGATCGCGCCATGCGTGGCCCTCGGGGGCGTGCCCAGGCAGCGCGCCAGCAGCCGGCCGGCAAGCGTGGCCGGGGCGTCGGTGTCGACCAGGCCGTGCAGCTCGTGGAGTCCGCACAGGCGGTGGAAGCACTGCAACGCAGGCGACAGCGCGGCGAAGTGGCTGCCCAGGACGCGCTCGAACAGCGACGGCCCGCTCATGCGATGGCCCAGGCGATGGCGCGGCCGCTCGTCTCCCGGGCGAAGTCCGCCAGCGACAGCTCGCCGATGCAGGGTCGCGCGCCGCTGGCCGGCACGTCGGCCGCCGCGAGCTTGCGCACCAGCGCGGCCGCGGCGAGCGTCGGCACCCAGGGGCCATCGCCGTCGGTCGCGACCAGCGTCCACGTGCGGTGCACGGGCCGGCCCTGCGCGTCCAGGCCGCGCGCCGTCACGTGCATCGCGCCGGCGTCCGTGCCGAACGCGGCCAGGCGATCGGACCAGCGCTTGAGCCGGGACGCGTGCACCGACCAGTCGCGCACGAGCCCGAGCCGGCCGACGAGGGCCATCGCGTTGGCGCCCAGGTGCAACACGAGCAGTTCCAGCCCGGCCCCGAAGCGCACGACGGGCCGGCCGGCGTAGCGCTCGGGCAGCAGCGCGAGGTCGGGCACGTCGCACGGCGACAACGGGCGCCAGCCGATCCGCGCGGGATAGCGGTGCAGTCGCAGCCGGAGCCAGCCCGTGCGCGCGATGCCGTCCGCATGCGGGATCGGCCGGCCGCAATAGCTCAGCACCGCCCGGATCGTCGACAGCCCGCGCTCGGTGCGGTTGCCGGGGCTGATGCCCATGTCGATCGCGTCGACGCGCTGCCAGCCCGCGACCAGCGCGTCGGCGGCCGCCGCGGACAGCGCCGGCACGGTGCTCGCACCGCTCAGGACGCAGACGCCCGCCGCCCGTGCCGCGTCGTCCAGCGTGCCGATGCCGGCCACGAATTCACGGCCGTCCGCGAGATCGACGTAGTGGACGCCCGCGGCGATGCAGGCCTGCGCCACGCGATGATCCTGGCCCTGGAACGGGCCGCTCGTGTGCACGACCGTCTTCACCCGCAGCCGTGCGAGCGCACCCGGAAAGGCATCGGACAACGCGTCCAGCGCCACGCCCTCCAGGCTGCAGCGCGCGCCCGGCCGCAAGTCGGCGACCAGCGCCTCGGCCTGCGCCGCCGAGCGTCCGCAGACGATGACGTGCAGACCGCGCTGCAGCGACAGCCACTCGACCAGCCGCCGACCGAAGAAGCCGTAGCCGCCGATGACCAGGACGCGATACGGTTCGGGCAGGGACGACGGGCTCATCGGGTGACGGGATCCGGAAATGAAAAAGCCCGGCAGGGCCGGGCTTGTCGTGGCGGGACATGGCGTCCGCGAGGGACGCCGCGGCCTCAGGCCAGCTTTTCCTTGATGCGCGCCGACTTGCCCGAGCGATCGCGCAGGTAGTACAGCTTGGCGCGGCGGACGTCGCCGCGGCGCTTGACCTCGATCGAGGCGATCAGCGGGCTGTACAGCTGGAACGTGCGTTCCACGCCTTCGCCGCTGGAGATCTTGCGAACGATGAAAGCCGAGTTCAGGCCGCGGTTGCGACGGGCGATCACGACGCCTTCGTACGCCTGGACGCGCTTGCGCGTGCCTTCGACGACGTTGACGTTGACGATGACCGTGTCACCGGGGGCGAAAGC
>DATCRO010000894.1:0-3390 GCA_036569025.1 Burkholderiaceae bacterium | reverse complement strand
CGTCTGGCTGCGCCACGTGCGCAACAACGACGACGACGCCGCGCTGCAGCACTTCCGATCGACCAGCAACCGCCAGTTCGACAGCCCGGACATGACCGGCAAGACGGTCTTCGAGCACGCGCTCTACAAGGCGATGCAGGGCGAGATCGACGTGCGCAACTGCGAGGAGTTCGATGGCTTCGAGCGCTTCGAGATCCTGTCGAGGGATCGCCCATGAACGCCGCCCGGAGCCTGATCGCCTGGATGGCGCTGGCAGACTTCCGGCTGACGCGGGCGGAGTTCTACCGCGACTTCGCCGAGATGTACCAGCGCAACGAGGCGATGGTGAGCTTCCTGGAAGGCGAGATCGCCAACGCCGGCCTCACGCGCCAGCGCAGCCGGGCGCGCGCGCTGCGCATCGTGCTGGGCCGGCACCAGGACGGCGACCATGCGAGCCGGGTATCGCACCTGCTCGAGGGCGTCGTGCCGCGCTCGGACGGGCTGCTGTTGGCCGCGGTCGACCGCGCAGCCGACAAGCCGCAGGCCTTGCGCGCGCTCGCCGATGCGATCGACAAGCAGCAGCGCATGCAGCGACTCATGCTGGCGTACTCGGCGTTGCCGGCCCTCACGCTGCCGATCTGCTGCGCGCTCATCGCCTTGCTGGGCAAGGTGATCCTGGTCATCGACGACGCGACGCCGGTCTACGCGCAGGAGGCCTTGTGGGACGGCATGAACGGCTGGGCCCGCGACATCGCGGTCTTTGCCCAGGCGTGGGGCCCGTTGACGGTGCTGGCGCTGGCCATCGCGCTCGCCGCGGCTCTCTGGTCGCTGCCACGCTGGCGAGGGGCGGCCCGGCTGCGCGTCGAAGGCTGGCCGATCTACGGCCTGTACCGCGACTTCCAGGCCGGCCTCCTGTTCAGTTCGATGGCGATGATGCTCAAGACCGGCGAGACGCTGCAAGGCAGCATCGACGACGTCACGCAGCGCGCCTCGCCCTGGATGCGCTGGCACCTCGGCCGGGTGGTGGATGCGCTCGACGAGAACCCGACCGGCACGATCGACGCGTTCCGGCGCGGGCTGCTGTCGGCGCACCTGCTTTCGCGCGCGGCCACGCTGAACCGCTCCAGCGCCTCGTTCTCGGACGTGCTGATCCAGCTCGGAACGACGGAAGGCGATCGCGTGCTCGCCCGCGTGAAAAGAGCGGCCGTAATCGCGAATTTCGCGCTGGTCGGACTTTTCGCCTCCGTGGCAACCTTCATGGGCATCGCGTCGATGACGGTGCCCGGGACGTTCGCCTCGTTGATGGAGCCGTCCAACCTGATGACGCTACGCGCGATGTACGACGCCACGCATTCGACGCATTGACCGGCGCGCCGTCCTCGGCCGCCCGAGCTTCCCGCGCACGCCGGCCATCTGCGCCGCGTGCATCTTCCGGACGACGATCCGTCCACGCCAGCCCAAAAGGAGAACCGAAGATGTCCCAGTCCCAACGCCGCCCCGTGTCCGCGCTTCGTCCGCGTCATCGCCAGCGCGGCAACGCCCTGGTGTTCAGCATGCTGGGCCTGGTCATCGGCGGCATCGTGCTCGCGCTGGGCATCAGCTACTACCAGAACGCGCAGACCAACGCGCAGGTTCAGGGCACGATCAGCGAGATCAGCGCCATCATCGGTGGTGCACAACAGAATTACGGGCAATACGGCTACGCGGGGCTCACCACGGCCGTGGCCGTCGGCTCGCGCGTGATCCCCGACACGCGTGCCGACGCCGGCGGCGCCACGGCCACGAACAGCTATTCGGGCGCCATCACGCTGGTCGACAACTCGGCCACCACGCCCAGCACTGCCAAGCTCACCTACGCCAACGTGCCGGCCTCGCAATGCACGCAGCTGGTCAACGGCGCGCAGAGCCTGGCGCGGCGTGTCACGATCGGCACGACCGACGTCAAGCCGCTGGACGGCGCCATCGATGTTGCGCGTGTCAACACGCAGTGCACCTCGTCTGCCAACGTCGCGATCGACTTCGTGTTCGGCCGCACCTGAGCCCATGTCGCCGCGCCGCCCACCCGGTTCCCGTGCCTGCCGTTCCCGGCAGCGTGGCAATGCGCTCGTATTCGCGCTGCTCGGCCTGCTCGTCTCGGCGCTCGGTGCGGCGGGCATGATCCAGGCCGATCGGCTCAAGGTCCGCCAGGCGGCAGGCAACGGCGAGGCGACCGTCCTCGAGAAGTTGCGCGACGCCACCAACGATGCCAGCTTCGACAGCCTGGGCGCCATCCGCAACGGCGTCGCGTTCAGTCACAACGGCGTCACGATCACCCCGGTCGGCAGCGGCAGTGACCTGGCCTGGAAGCCGACGGTCACGGAGCTGGCGACGATGGGCTACCTGCCGGCCGGCTGGACGGCGACGGTGTCGAGCCTGAACGCCGCGCCGTACACGATCGCCTTCACGCGCGTGCCCGCGGGCTGTGCGCCCTCCGCTTGCAACGTCGAGGGCCTGGTCGTGTTGCAGGGCCCGATCCTCGCAGGAGCAAGCGGCAGCGACGGTGCGGTGATCGGCCCGATCCTGACGCGCATCGGCGCCGATTCCGGCGTCTCGCTGCCGACGGACGCCAGCCACATCCAGGGCTTCGGCAACACCTGGCTTGCGGACAACCCGGTGTCGGGCCAACCGGCCGGCGTCGTCGCTGTCCGGGTCGGCACGACGTCCTCCAGATTCGGCCAGTTCATCCGCATCGGCGACACGCGCGATCCGAACCTCCAGGGCAACCTCACCGTGGCCGGCAATACGCTGTTCGGCGACGGCACGACGCGCAGCGAGTTCCGCTCCGCGCTGCAGGTCGATGCCCAACCGGTCGAACTGCGCGACGGCAGTGGTGCGGCCTGCGTGTCGCTGCGTCCCGATGGCACGGTCGACATCCTGTGCGACGGGGCGCTGTCGGCGACCACGGGTGTGTTCAAGGACGCGTCGGGTCATGCGTCGACGCTCGCGGGCACGGGGCTGGTGACCAACGGGAGCGTGACCGCGCAAGGCGGACTGTCGACGCCGTCGATGACCGCGTTCGGCAGCGACGATCCGCAGGCGCTGGTCGTCAAGACGGGCGACCTGTTCGTTCGCAATCCGGCCGGCACGGCGCTGCTGCGCGTCGCCACCAACGGCGACGTCACCGCAGGCCACGACCTGGTCGCCGGCGGGATGGTGCAGGCGCAGCGGCTGACCTTGTCGGGCACGGTCGACGAGGGCGATCCCTGCGCGCCGGGCCAGGTCGCGATGATGGCCAGCGGTGGCCTCGCCACCTGCCAGGGCGCGGGCTTTCGAGCGACCTCGCGCTATGCGAGCCTGGGCGCCGCCTGCGCCACCACCGGCCTGCAGGCCGTCGATGCGGCCTCCGGCGATGCGCTGGTCTGTCGCGGCGGG
>DATCRO010000893.1:0-6949 GCA_036569025.1 Burkholderiaceae bacterium | reverse complement strand
AAGTGACGCAGCGCGGCGCCGAAGCCGCCGCCGACGAAGACGAGGAGATATTTGTGCATGGGTCGAGTTCGCGGTTGGAGTGTCGTGGACATCCTGGGCCGCGGCGGGCTCGCGCTCGTGGACAACGCACGCTCCCGCCGCAGGCGTTCGGACGCCCGGTGTCGGCAGGAGCTATCAGCCAGGATCGGCGGTTGTCGGGAAGCCCCATTCCCATCCCACGGGGCGGAGCATAGCGCATCGCCTGTCGAGCACGGCGCCGCGCGTGCCGTCCAAGAAAGGCGCCCGCGAGGGGCGGGCGCATGAACAACGACGGGAGAGTCCTGGTGACCACCGCCGCGGCGCGTGCTCGATCGCGCGCCTCGGCGGCGCGCCCGGTGGTTCCGGCTCCGGGCTGCGAGACCATGGTCGTTCGGGTGTGCGAAATGCACATTAGGGTAATCCAGGTCCGGACCGCGATGGCACCGGGCGCGGTCGCGGCGGCGCGTTGCGCTGCCCCCGCCTCTGAGCGATATTGAAATAGTTGAAACACGGGTGCCGGACACGCGTGGTCAACTCGGCAGGCCCCCGCACGAGGGGCGGTCGCCGAGCGGGATAGAACATGGCGTCATTCAAATTGGAGACAGTCTTGGAGGCGATCGAGACGGCGCGCCCCAGCGTGCTGGTGGTCGACGACGAGCCGGACATGGTGGCCTCGCTGCAGGACGTGCTGCGGCGCGCCGGCTTCGAGGCCGACGGCGCGAGCAACGGTGAGGACGCGCGGCGCGCCATGGCGGGCCGCGACTACGCGCTGATGGTGCTGGACCCGCGCCTCAAGGCCGAGGACGGCCTGACGCTGGCGCGCCAGTTGCGCCAGACGTCCGCGATCCCGATCATCATGATCAGCGGCAGCAGCGACGAGACCGATCGCGTGCTGCTGCTGGAACTGGCGGCCGACGACTTCCTCATCAAGCCGTTCAGCCCGCGCGAGCTCATCGCCCGCGTGCGCGCCGTGCTGCGCCGCTACGACCCGGCCCCGCAGGCGCCAGTGCCCGCGCGCGCGCCGGCCGCGGCGGGCAACAACGAGCGCCTGCGCTTCGGCAACTGGACGCTCGACCTGACCGAGCGCGAGCTGCATCGCGCCGACGGCAGCCTGTGCGCCCTCACGCAGGCCGAGTTCCGCCTGCTCGAGGCCTTCGTGCGCCAGCCGCGCCGCATCTGGACCCGCGACCAGCTGCTGGAGCACACGCGCAGCCTCGACACCGAGGTGTTCGACCGCACGATCGACGTGCTGATCCTGCGCCTGCGCCGCAAGATCGAGTCCAACCCCAAGCATCCCGCCTTCATCTGCACCGAGCGCGGGATGGGCTACGTGTTCGCGGTCGACGTATCGCCATGCTGATGCCCGCGGCCGGCGTCGTGGAACCTGCGGCCGCGGCCGGCGGCGAACGGCCGGTGCGGCGCCTGGGGCGCGTGCGCACGCGCCTGCTCGCGGCCTTCCTGCTGCTGCTGGGTGCGACCGTGCTGCTCACCGCGGTGGGCTGGGTCGGCCTGCGGCGCATGCAGTCCACGCTGGCCGGCGTCGAGGGCGACCTGCTGCCGCGGATCTCGCACGCGCTCGAGCTGTCCGAGCGCGCCACCCAGCTCGCGAGCACCGCGCCCAAGCTGGGCGATTCGCTGTCGGCCGCGGAACTCGACACGCACCGCCAGGTCGTCGAGTCCCTGCTGGCGCAGGTGGGCCGCAGCACGTCGGAGATCGGCGAGACCACGCCGCGCCTGCGCTCGGTCATCGATCGCCTGCAGCAGAGCGTGCACCAGGACCTGCCGGCGCTGATCGAGCTGTCGCAACGCAAGCTGCGCGAACAGGAGCGCCTGGACGCCAGCCTCAAGCGCCTGGACCGCCTCGGCCAGGTGCTGCATCCCGCGCACGGCGAGCCGGCCGACCCGCGCATCTCCAGCCTGTGGTCGACGCTGGTGCTGGGGGCGGCGGTGTCGGACACGGCCACGATCGGCCGCCTAGAGGCTGACGCCGAGGCGCTGCTGCTGTCGGCGCGCCAGCACGGGGCGACGAAGTCGCTCGCGCCCGAGGACGCGCGCGAGCTCGTCGCGTTGACCGAAGGGCCGGACTCCGTGCTGGGCTGCCGCCAGGCGCTGGTGAACTACGACGCGCAGATCGACTACCTCGTCACGATCACCCGCGCCAACGCCGACGACCTGAGCGACGAGACCTCGCGCTACGTCGCGCAGCTGCGCCTGGCGGCTGCCGACCGCAGCGAGCGCATGCGCGTGGCGGTGCGCGCGAGCGAGGCGCTGATGCTCGTGCTCACGGCGCTGTGCGTGCTGATCGGCGCGTTCGCCACGCGCTACGTGCGGCGGCTGGTCGGCGAGATCGAGAACATCACGCGTGTGATGTCGCGCCTGGCCGCGGGCGACACGGCGCTGTCCACGCCGGCCACCGCGCGGCCCGACGAACTCGGCGCACTCGCACGCAGTTTCGAGGTGTTCCGCGACAACCTGCTGGCCAAGCAGCAGCTGGTGCGCGACCTGCACGCGCAGCGCGAGCTGCTCGAGGCGGTGCACGACAACCTGACCGACGGCCTGGCCGTGTTCGACCGCGACGGCCGCCTGCTGCTGTGGAACAACCGGCTCGTCGAGATGCTGGGCCGCCAGGGCGTGTCCCCCGCGGCCGGCGCGCTGCCGTCGTCGCTGCTGGCGGCGATGCCCGCGGGCACGACCTGGAGCAGCCCGGAATCGCAGCGCCAGGTGCCTGTCGGCGAGCTCGCGCCCGAGGCCTGGCTGCGTGCCGGGCACCTGGAGCTGCACGCCCCCGACGGCCAGGTGCTGGACCTGCGCAGCTGCTCGATGCCCGGCGGCGGCACGGTCTCGCTGGTGACGGACCTCAGCGCGCGCCGCGCCATCGAGACGCAGCTGCAGCAGGCGCAGAAGCTCGAGACGCTGGGGCAGCTGACCGGCGGCGTCGCGCATGACTTCAACAACTACCTGGGCACCATCCTGGGCAACCTCGCGCTGCTGGAGGCCACCGTCGGTCCCGAGGACGAACGCGCCCGCGTGCAGTGGGGACGCGTGCGGCGCGCCGCCACCAGCGCGGCCGGCCTCACGCGGCGCCTGCTCGCGTTCGCGCGCCGCCAGCCGCTGGAGGCCGAGGACGTGCTGCTGGACGAGATGGTCGAGGAGATGCGCGATCTCGTCGAATACAGCGCGAGCGACGCGGTCGAACTCGTGCTGGAGCTCGACGGCGGCGACGCGCCCGTGCACATCGACCGCGGCCAGCTCGAGAACGCGCTGCTCAACCTCGTGATGAACAGCGCGGCCGCGATGCCTCGCGGCGGCACGCTGACCGTGTCGACCAGGCGCGTCCACGGCCGCGACGGCCTGCCGTGGATCGAGCTCGCGGTGGCCGACACCGGCATCGGCATGAGCGAGGCGCAGGCGGCGCGCGCGTTCGAGCCGTTCTTCTCGACGCGGCCCACGGGCGAGGGCAGCGGCCTGGGCCTGTCCATCGTCTACGGCTTCGTGCGCCAGTCGGGCGGCGACATCACGCTCCAGACGCAGCCCGGCCACGGCACGCGCGTCGCGCTGCGCTTTCCCACGACGGCGCCCGCGACCCGCGGCGTGCCGTCGCTCGCCACGCCGATCGCCGCGCTCGATCCGCTGCCGGGACGTGCGCTGCTCGTCGTCGAGAACGACGAGGCCTTCGGCGCGACGCTGGCCGAGCAGCTGCGCCAGCTCGGCGTGCGCGTGCACTCGGCCACGAACGCCGAGGACGCGATGGACGCGCTGGCCGGCGGCCTGCACGTCCATGGCCTGGTGAGCGACATCCGCCTCGGGCAGGGCGCCAACGGCATCGCGCTGGTGCGCATGGTGCGCGCGCGCTGGCCGGGGCTGCCGGTGATGCTGATGTCCGGCGAGGTGCCCGAGCTGGCCGTGGACGCCGGGGGCGACGGCGCCGAGGGGCCGGGCACCGGCATCGAGGGCCTGCGCGACTCGCACGCCGGCGCGCCGCACTTTCTGCAGAAGCCGTTCCCGTTGAGCCAGCTCGCGGCCTGGATCCGCACGCTGCAGGTTACAGGCGTGTAGGCCGCGGCCCGAAACATTCGAAATCTTCAGCGCGCGCGGCGGCGGTCAAATCGATTCCGACGTCGACGAGAGTTCCGGGGTTCGCGAGGCGGCTCGACGAGGACTGAGACGTTGGAGACAGCAATGAGGCCATTCAAGAACAAGCACGGGCAGGTGAAGGCGTCGACGGGACGGCGGGCCGCGGCGCTGCTGGCGCTGGCGGCCGCCGCGTTCCTTTGCTCCGGCGCACGCGCCGAGTCGATCAAGATCTCCTGCGGCGCGGTGGGCCGCGAGCTCGAGCAGTGCCGCGAGGCCGCGCAGGCGTGGGCGAGGAAGACGGGCAACCAGGTGCAGGTCGTCGCCACGCCCAACGACTCGAGCGAGCGCCTGGCGCTGTACGAGCAGGTGCTCAGCTCGGGCTCGGACAAGATCGACGTGTTCCAGGTGGACGTGGTCTGGCCCGGCCTGCTCGGCTCGCACTTCATCGACCTGCGGCCCTACACGCACGGCGCCGAGCAGCAGATGTTCCCGGACTTCGTCGCCGCCGACACCAAGGATGGCCGCCTCGTGGCGATGCCGTGGTTCATCAACGCGGGCCTGCTGTTCTACCGCAAGGACCTGCTGGCCAAGTACGGCCTGGCGGTGCCCGAGACCTGGGCCGCGCTCGCGCAGGATGCGCGCCGCGTGCAGGAGGCCGAGCGCGCGGCCGGCAACGACAAGATGTGGGGCTACGTCTGGCAGGGCCGCGCCTACGAGGGACTGACCTGCGACGCCGTCGAGTGGCTCGCGAGCTACGGCGGCGGCGCCATCGTCGAGCGCGACGGCCGCATCTCGGTGAACAACCCGCGGGCGGCCGCCGCGCTCCGCACCGCGGCGAGCTGGGTCGGCGACATCTCGCCGGCCGCCGTCCTGAACTACGCCGAGGAGGAATCGCGCGGCGTGTTCCAGGCGGGCAACGCGGTGTTCATGCGCAACTGGCCCTACGCGTGGTCGCTGGCGCAGGCGGCGCAGAGCAGCATCCGCGGCAAGGTCGGCGTGGCCGTGCTGCCGGCCACCGCCACGGGGCCGCATTCGGCGACGCTGGGCGGCGAATCGCTGGCCGTGTCGAGGTACTCGCGCTATCCGGCGCTCGCCGCCGACCTGGTGATGTACATGACCAGCGCCGCCGTGCAGAAGCAGCGCGCGATCGGCAGCTCGTTCAACCCGAGCCTGCTCGCGCTGTACAAGGACGCCGACGTGCTGGCTGCCAACCCGTTCATGGGCGAGCTCTACCCGGTCTTTACCCATGCCGTGTCGCGACCCGCGGTGAGCGCCGGCACGCGCTACAACCAGGTGAGCAACGAGTTCTGGAACGCCGCGCACGACGTGCTGTCGCATCGCGCCAAGGCCGAGGACGCGCTGGCCGAGCTGGCCGCCACGCTCGAGCGCGTCAGCCGGGGCGGCAAGTGGAACTGAGCGGGGCATCGATGTCGACGCTCGACTCTCCTGGATGGGGCGTGCGCCGCACGGGCCGGCGCACGCTGGCCGCCAGCCGCGTGCGCCAGGCGTTGTGGATGCTCGCGCCGATGCTGCTGCTGCTCGCGGCGGTGGCCGGATGGCCGCTCGCGCGCACGATCTGGATCAGCCTGACGGACATGCAGCTGTCCGACCCGCATGCCGCGCGCTTCGTCGGGCTGGACAACTACCTGGGGCGGTATGGGCTGCTGGCCGACCCGGCATGGTGGCGCGCGGTCTTCACCACGCTCGGGTTCGCGCTCGTGTCGGTGTCGCTGGAGACGCTGCTGGGGCTGGGCGTCGCGCTGCTGCTGAACCACCCGTCGCGTCTGCGCACGGCCCTGCGCGCCTGCGTGCTCGTGCCCTGGGCGATCCCCACGGTGGTGTCGGCCAAGATGTGGGGCTGGATGCTGCACGACCAGTTCGGCGTGGTGAACCACACCCTGTCCGCGCTGCACCTGATCCACGGCCCGGTGGCGTGGACGGCCGATCCGACGCTGTCGCTGCTGTCGGTGGTGGCGGTCGACGTCTGGAAGACCACGCCGTTCATGGCGCTGCTGATCCTGGCCGCGCTGCAGACGGTGCCCGGCGACTGCTACGAGGCCGCGGCCGTCGACGGCGTGCCGCCGCGCGCGGTCTTCTGGCGCGTCACGCTGCCGCTGATCGCGCCGGGCGTGGCGGTGGCGGTGGTGTTCCGGCTGCTCGACGCGATGCGCGTGTTCGACCTCGTCTACGTCATGACGGCCAACAGCCGCGCCACGCGCACGATGTCGGTGTACGTGCGCGAGCAGCTGATCGACTTCCAGCAGGTCGGCTACGGCTCGGCGGCGGCCACCGTGCTGTTCCTGGTCATCGGGCTGAGCACGCTCGCGACGCTGCGCGTGCTGCGCTCGCCCGCGGAAGACGCCGCATGATCGCCGCAACGGTGCGCACGCGCGGCTCGCTGGCGGGCCGCATCGGCTACCTGGCCGCCGCGCTCGTCGTGATGGCGGTGTCGGTGTTCCCGCTGCTGGTGGCCGTGTCGAGCTCGCTCAAGACCGGCGACGGCCTGTTCGACCCGAGCCTCGTGCCGGCCGCCCCGACGCTGGAGAACTACCGCCACCTGTTCGCCGAGCACCCGTTCGGGCGCAACCTGCTGAACTCGGCGATCGTCTCGACCGGCGTCGTCGCGCTGAGCCTCGTGCTGAGCCTGATGGCGGCGTGGTCGCTCGGACGCGTGCGCTTCCGCGGACGCGGCACGCTGATGATGTGCATCCTGGCTGCGTCGATGTTCCCGCAGGTCGCGGTGCTGTCGGGCATGTTCGAGCTCGTGCGCGCGCTGGGCCTGTACGACAGCCTGGGCGCGCTGATCGTGTCCGACCTGATGCTCACGCTGCCGTTCACCGTGTGGGTGCTGGTCACC
>DATCRO010000892.1:0-2175 GCA_036569025.1 Burkholderiaceae bacterium | reverse complement strand
ACACCCCCGGCCTGCTGGACGTCGCGACGCACCACCACTTCGGCTGGGACGCCGCACGCGACGACCTCGGCGCCCAGAGCCTGCGGCCGCTGGACGACGCCCGCGAGATGCCTGCGACGCCCGCGCAGCTGGCCGCCTTCGTGCGGGAGGACGCGGCGACGTCGGGGCGCTACGCCCGCGCATTCGGCGCGGCGCCCGGCCCCGACGACGCCCGCATCCGGCGCGACGTCGGCCTCGCGCTGGCCGCCTACGTCGAGACCCTGGCCACGCCTCGTACACCCTTCGACGACTGGCGCGACCGGCTCGCCGCCACGGGCGACGCGACGCCGACGCCCGCCTTTCCCGCCGCCGCCGTCCGTGGCGTGCGGCTGTTCGCCGGGCGCGCCGGCTGCGCCGCCTGCCACGGCGGACCGGCGCTCAGCGACGACGCGCCGCACGTCTCGCTGGTGCACTCGCTCGCCGCGCCGGGCATCCCCGACGACGGCCACCCGGGCGGCCCCGTGAACGCGTTCCGCACGCCCGGCCTGCGCGACGTCGCCGCCACCGCGCCCTACCTGCACGACGGCAGCGCCGCCCGTCTGTGCGACGCGCTGCGTCCGCACGCCGCCGACCCGGCGCATCCGGCGCCGGCGTTGACGGCCAGCGAGCGCAGCGATCTCGCCGCCTTCCTGCGCGCCCTGTCCGCGCCGCGCGACGACGCGGACGACCGCGCCTGCGACGGCTGACACGAGCCGTCCATGGCACCGGACGTCCGGCACGGCTATTGCCCGGCCGCCGCATGCCGCCCACCTCCGCCCAGGCCGAATCGAACACCCGTCCAGCGACCGCGTCCGGCGCCTCCGGCGGCAAGAAGGGACTGGCCGCGCTGGTCGGCCCGGGCCTGCTGACCGGCGCGTCCGACGACGACCCGAGCGGCATCGGCACCTACTCGCAGGTCGGCGCGCAGTTCGGCTTCGGCATGCTGTGGACGATGCTGTTCTCCTACCCGCTGATGGTGGCCGCGCAGCTCGTGTGCGCGCGGATCGGGCGCGTCACGGGCAAGGGCCTGGCCGGCAACCTGCGCGAGCACTTCCCGCGCTGGGCGCTCTGGCCGCTGGTGCTGCTGCTGCTGGTGGCCAACACCATCAACATCGGGGCCGACCTGGGCGCGATGGGCGAAGGCATCCACCTGCTGCTGCCCGGGCACGCGGCCTGGTACACGGTGGCGTTCGGCGTGCTGTCGGTGGCGCTCGAGGTGATGGTGCCCTATCACCGCTACGTCAACGTCCTGAAGTGGCTGACGCTCGCGCTGCTGGCCTATGTCGCGACGGCCTTCGTCGTCGACGTCCCGTGGGGCCGCGTCGCGCACGACACCTTCCTGCCCCCGCTGTCGCTCGGCAGGGACTACGTGACGGCCATCGTCGCCATCTTCGGCACCACGATCAGCCCGTACATGTTCTTCTGGCAGGCCTCGCAGGAGGTCGAAGAGCTCGATGCCTGCGAGGAGGAGCACGCCCTGCGCGACGCGCCCCAGCAGGCCAGCGCGCAGCTGCACCGCATCGACGTCGATACGTACCTGGGCATGGGCGCCTCCAACGTCGTCGGCTTCTTCATCGTGCTGACCACGGCCGCGACGCTGCACGTCCACGGCATCCACGACATCCAGAGCGCCGCCCAGACCGCGCAGGCGCTCAAGCCGGTGGCCGGCGAGTTCGCGTTCGCGCTGTTCGCGATGGGCATGGTCGGCACCGGGCTGCTCGCCGTGCCGGTGCTCGCGGGCAGCGCGGCCTACGCGGTCGGCGAGACCATGCAGTGGAAAAGCAGCCTCGAGAGCAAGCCCGGGCGCGCGCGGCGCTTCTATGCGGTGATCGCGGTGGCCACGCTGGCCGGCACCGCGATGAACTTCGTGCACCTGAACCCGATCAAGGCGCTGTTCTGGACGGCCGTGATCAACGGGGTGATCGCCGTGCCCATGCTCGCGGCGGTGATGCTCGTCGCGGCCCGGGAGAAGGCCATGGGGCGCTTCGCGATCTCGGGCGGCCTGCGCGCCATGGGCTGGCTCACGACCGCGGTGATGGCCGCCTGCGTCGCCGGCATGGCGTTCACGGCCTGAGGAAGAAAGCGGCCCGGCCTCGCGAAAGGCCGGGCCGCGACCATGGGCGCCGGGCAGGCGCCGGCGGTGGCTGGAGCCCACGC
>DATCRO010000891.1:0-2165 GCA_036569025.1 Burkholderiaceae bacterium | reverse complement strand
CACCGCCGCACCTTCTTTCGGGAACGCGCAGAACATGCGCACGTTCATGTGCACGGTGGGCACGTACGGGTTGCGCGGATGGAACACGAGCGACACGCCCAGCGCCTCGAAGCCGGCGCCGGCGAGCTCGGGCCGCGCGGCGGTCGCCGAGGGCGGCAGCGTCCTGCCCTTGACATGGCTGAAGTTGCAGCCGCCGCGCTCGACGAGCGCCCCGCCCTCGATCAGCCGCGTCAGGCCGTCGCCTTCGAGCGCACCGCCCGCCGGACGCGTCCAGCCGTCGCTGATGAAGGCGCCGCCATCGGCCGCTTCCATGGCGGCGACGATGCGACCCTGCAGGTCGAGCAGCCACGCCCGGACGGCCGCGACGTCGGGTGTCTCGGCCGCGGATGAGGACGCGGGGATCGTGTTCATGGCATCGAGGAGTTCAGATCAGCCGCACCGGCGCCGCCTGGTCGGCGCGCCGGCCCTGGCGGCCCTGCAGGCGCTGCGCGAAGCATGCCAGGTCCGCGGCGGCATCGCCGCTCAGGCGCCAGGCCGACTCGAGGCCGACCTCGCGCCGGGGGTAGTCCAGGTAGGCGAGCACCACCGGCACGTCGGCCTGCAGCGCCACCTGGTGGAAGCCGCTGCGCCAGCCGGGCGTGCGCCTGCGCGTGCCTTCGGGCGACAGCCCCAGCCACATGAACTCGTCGCGCCGGCGCGCGTCGCGCAGGCGCTGCGCCATCTGGCCGACGACGCCGTTGGGCGCGTCGCGCACCACCGGGATGCCGCCCAGCCAGCGCAGCCAGCGGCCCATCAGCGGGATGCGGAACAGCGTGGCCTTGCCCCAGAACGTGACCGGCACGCCCAGCGCCCACTTGGCCAGCATGGCCCAGACGAAGTCCCAGTTGGACGTGTGCGGATAGACGATCACGACGCCCTGCCGCGCCGGCAGGCCGTCGCAGACGACCCGCCAGCCGCAAAGCCGCAGCACGGCGCGGGCGAGGCGGCTGCCTTCGAACTCGAGCGGCCGCACCGGCAGGCGCGCGGGGCCGGCGGCGCGGGCCTCGCCCAGCGGCGCCGGCATCGAGGCGGCGAAATCGCGCGCCCCGGCGTCCCAGCACTCAGCGCTTGTGGATGGCACGGTGGCCGATGTCGGTGCGATGCTGCGCGCCATCGAAATGGATGCCGCGCAGCGCCTCGTACGCGCGCTGCTGGGCGGCGCGCGTGGAGTCGCCGAGCGCGGTCACGCACAGCACGCGGCCGCCGGTGACGCTGGTGACGTCGCCCTGCAGCGCGGTGCCCGCATGGAACACGACGGCGTCCTCGGCCTCGGCGGGCAGGCCCGTGATGCGGTCGCCCTTGCGCGGGGTTTCCGGATAGCCGGCGGCGGCCATCACGACGCCCAGCGCGACGCGCCGGTCCCATTGCAGCTCGACCTGGTCGAGCGTGCCGTCCGTGGCGTGCATCAGCACCTCGGCGAGGTCGCTCTTGAGGCGCATCATGATCGGCTGCGTCTCGGGGTCGCCCATGCGGGTGTTGAACTCGAGCGTCTTCGGATGCCCGTTGGCGTCGATCATCAGGCCGGCGTACAGGAAGCCGCTGAAGACGATGCCGTCCCTGGCCATGCCCTCGACGGTCGGCAGGATGATCTCGTGCATCACGCGCTGGTGCACGTTGGGCGTGACGACCGGGGCCGGCGAGTACGCACCCATGCCGCCGGTGTTGGGGCCGGTGTCGTTGTCGCCCAGGCGCTTGTGGTCCTGGCTGGAGGCCAGCGGCAGCACGTTCTTGCCGTCCACCATCACGATGAAGCTGGCTTCCTCGCCAACGAGGAACTCCTCGATGACGACGCGCGGCGCGTCGTTGTGCTGCACCGCCAGGCCGCCTTCGGGCTTGAGCATCCAGTCGACGGCGGCGTGCGCCTCGTCGACGGTCATCGCCACGACGACGCCCTTGCCCGCCGCCAGGCCGTCGGCCTTGACGACGATGGGCGCGCCCAGCCTGTCGACGTACGCGTGCGCGGCGGCGATGTCGGTGAACGTCTCGTAGGCCGCGGTGGGGATGCCGTGGCGCTTCATGAAGTTCTTCGAGAACGCCTTCGAGCTCTCGAGCTGCGCCGCGGCCCGCGTGGGGCCGAAGATGCGCAGGCCGTGCGAGCGGAACGCGTCGACGACGCCCTGCGACAG
>DATCRO010000890.1:0-7866 GCA_036569025.1 Burkholderiaceae bacterium | reverse complement strand
GCTGAAGGCCGCGGCCGGTCCGTCGCATGTTCAAGCGTCTGTTCGACGTGGTGTCGGCCACCCTCGGCCTGCTGCTCTTGGGCGTGCCGATGCTGCTCGTCGCGCTGTGGATCCGCCTCGACTCGCCGGGCCCGGTGTTCTTCCGCCAGGAGCGGGTGGGCCGGCACGGCAAGCTGTTCCGCATCCACAAGTTCCGCACGATGGCGGTGGACGCAGAGCAGCGCGGCCCGCAGCTGACGGTGGGCGCCGACGCGCGCGTGACGCGCGTGGGGCGCGTGCTGCGCGCGAACCGGCTCGACGAGCTGCCGCAATTTTTCGACGTGCTGGCCGGCGACATGAGCCTGGTCGGCCCGCGGCCCGACGTGCCGCGCTACGTCGAGCGCTGGCCCGCCGACCTGCGCGAGCGCGTGCTGGCCGTGCGCCCCGGCATCACCGATCCCGCGTCGCTCACCTTCCGCGACGAGGCCACGCTGCTCGCGCGCGCCGCCGACCCCGAGCGCGAGTACATGGACGTCATCCTGCCGCGCAAGCTCGCGCTGGCCGCCGACTACGCCGACCACGCCTCGCTGTGGACCGACCTGGCCGTGATCGGCCGCAGCGTCGGCGTCCTGCTCTTTCGCTGAGTCCCCCGCACCGTCGTGAACCCGTCCCCGAAGACCCCGCCGCCCACCGTCTGGCATCGCCTGGACCACTTCCTCGCGCGCCTGCGGCCGCATCGCGAGCCGCTGTCGATGGTGGTGGACGGGCTCCTGATCGCGTTCGCGTGGAACGTGACCTACCTGTTCCGCATCGGGTTCGACCGCTGGTTCGAGGCGCGGCCCTGGTACGACACCTGGGTGATGCTGGGCGTCATCGCCACCTACCTGGTGCTGTTCGCGCTGCTGAAGGTGCCCCAGAGCATGTGGCGCTTCTCGGGCTTCGGCGAGGTCAAGCGCCTGACCTGGGCCTGCGCGGGCGCCGGCGTGGCGTGCGCCGCGGTTGTGATGGGCCTGCAGCTGTACGGCGTGCCGCGCTCGGTGCTGGCGCTGCATCCGCTGGTCACGCTGATGTCGGTGTGCATGGTGCGCATCGGCTACCGCATGCTCTACGAGCACTCGCGGGCGCAGATCACCGGCGGCGACAAGGAGGTGCGGCGCGCGCTGATCCTCGGCGCCGGCCAGGCCGCCAAGCACCTGATGGCCGGCATCCACCAGCAGGGCTGGATCGTCATGGGCATGCTCGACGACGACCCGGCCAAGCAGGGCGCGCGCATCGCCGGCGTGCCGGTGCTCGGGCCGCTGGAGGCGGTGCACGACCGCGCCGTGCTGGGCGCGGCCACGCACCTGATCATCGCGATGCCCGGCGCGGGCTCGCGCCAGCGTCGGCGCGCGTTCGAGCTTGCCAGCACCACCGGCCTGCCGGTGCTGACGGTGCCGTCGGCCACCGAGTTGCGCGCGGGCGATCCCGACCTCGCGCGCGGCGTGCGCGACATCGAGCCCGAGGACCTGCTGGGACGCGAGCCCGTCAAGCTCGACGAGCAGGGCATCGACCTCGTGCTGCACGGCAAGACGGTGCTGATCACCGGCGCGGGCGGCAGCATCGGCTCCGAGCTGTGCCGCCAGGTCGCGCGCTACGCGCCGCGGCGGCTGGTGCTGGTGGAGCTGTCGGAGTTCAACCTGTACACGATCGAGCAGGAGCTCGGGCAGCTGTTCCCCGAGCTCGAGCTCGTGCGGCTGATCTGCGACGTGAAGGACCTGGCCGGCCTGCGCCGCATCTTCTCGGCGTGGACGCCGCACGTCGTGTTCCACGCCGCGGCCTACAAGCACGTGCCGCTGATGGAGCAGCACAACTCGTGGGCGGCGCTGCGCAACAACACGCTGGGCACCTACAACGCGGCGCTGGCCGCCGGCGAGGCCTGCGCCGAGCGCTTCGTGCTGATCTCCACCGACAAGGCCGTGAACCCGACCAACGTGATGGGCGCCACCAAGCGCGCCGCCGAGATGGTGGTGTCCTCGCTGGTCGGAGACTACCCGGGCACGCGCTTCATGGCCGTGCGTTTCGGCAACGTGCTCGGCTCGTCGGGCAGCGTGATCCCCAAGTTCAAGGAGCAGATCGAGCGCGGCGGCCCGATCACGGTGACGCACCCGGAGATCATCCGCTACTTCATGACGATCCCCGAGGCCGCGCGCCTGGTCATCCAGGCGGCCGCGATCGGCGAGAGCGGCCAGGTGCTGGTGCTGGACATGGGCGAGCCGGTCAAGATCGTCGACCTGGCGCGCGACATGATCCGCCTGTCGGGCCACAACGTCGGCGACATCCGCATCGAGTTCACCGGCCTGCGCCCGGGCGAGAAGCTCTACGAGGAGCTGCTGTCGGACAACGACACCACGCTGCCGACCTCCGTGGCGCGGCTGCGCATCGCGCAGCTGGACGACCGCGTCTCCAGCACCGACGCGCTGACCTGGCTGAGCCGCGTCACCGAGCACGCCGCCACGATGACCGACGACGGCGTGCGCGACGCCCTGTTCGAGTACGTGCCTGAATACCGCGAGGCGGTCCGCCACGCGCAGGCCGGCCGCTGAGGCGACGCACCCCATGGGCGCCCACGCATCGACCGCCATGGCCTCGCTGAGCGCGAGCCATCCGCTGCTGCAGCGCTGGCGCGCGCCCGTCGCGATGCTGCGGCGCGCCCGGCACGCGGCGCGCACGCTGCGCTTCAATGTCTTCCTGCTGACGTTCCTGCCCAGCCTGATCTTCTTCTTCGACCTGTCGTCCTCGGTCAGCCTGGGCACGTCGGTGGCTGCCGCGATCCTGATCCATGGCGGCCTGAGCGTGCCGGGGCGCCAGGTCGTGGGACTGAGTCCGGCCGGCTGGGTGCTGGCGGTGCTGGGAGTGCTGGCCGTGCACGCGGCGGTCGCCATCGCGCTGACGCCCTCGTTCGACGTCGTGCGTGCGGGCGGCTCGCTGCTGCTGGTGGTGCTGGTGGTGCTGGCGGGCGTTGCGTTCGGCCGGCTGCTGCTCACGGCCGACGACCGCCAGCTGCATCGCGCGCTCATCCTGTGCTTCAACTGGCTGTGCGTCTGCGCGATCCTGCCGAAGGTGGGCCTGTCCATTGCCGACTGGATCCGCCCGGGGCGCTTTTCCAAGCCGATGTTCCCGTTCACCGAGCCGTCGCACTTCGCGCTCGTGTTCATGCCGTTCCTGCTCTATCGCTGCGTGACGGCGCGCGACTCGCACAAGGTGTTGTGGCTGGCGGGCTCGCTGGGCATCGCGCTGGTGGTGCAGAACCTGACGCTGCTGGTCGGCTCGCTGCTGGTGGGCATCGTCTCGCTGCGCGTGCGCTCGCTGCTGCTGTGGGGGCTGGTGGCCGTCGCGCTGGCGTCGACGCTGGACCTGAGCTACTTCCAGTCGCGCGTGGACGTCTCGGACGACACGGCCCAGAAGAACCTGTCGATGCTGGTGTATTTCCAGGGCTGGGAGCTGATGGCGGAGTCGCTGGTCAACACGCACGGCTGGGGCCTGGGGTTCCAGCAGCTGGGCGTGAGCACCAGCGACGTCGACGCGGCCGAGACGATCTACGACATCACCGGCGAGTACCTGAACATGTTCGACGGCGGCTTCGTGCTGTCCAAGCTGGTGAGCGAGCTGGGCGCGCTGGGCCTCGTGCTGGTGGCCGCCTACCTGGCCCGGGCCGTGCGGGCCGTGCGCGACCTGCGCGGCAGGCGCGGCCTGTCGGCAGTGACCTTCGCCAACTGCGTCATCGTGGGCTACCTGACCGAGCTGCTGGTGCGCGGCGTCGGCTATTTCACCGGCACCTTCATCATGCTGGTCGCGGCGTTCTGGCTGCTCGCGGCGGTGCGCAGCGCGCCGGGGCGCCGCGGAAAGTCGCCGGCGGGCTGAGTCAGAGCCCTTCGGCCAGCAGCTTCAGCAGCGCGATCCAGTCGGGCGCGAACGGCGCCGCGGGCGGATCCAGGCGCGCGGGCTTGCAGGGCTGCTCGCCGTTCTCGAACGCGGCCATCCGGCGCGCGAGGTCGGCCGGATCCTGCACGTCGAAGTAGGCCACGGCGTCGCAGTTGCCCACGGTCTCGTGCGCGTAGGGCAGGTCGGCGGCGATCAGCGGCAGGCCGTGGCGCTTGCCCTCGCTGAGCGGCAGGCCCCAGGTCTCGACCCGCGACGGGAACAGCAGGCAGTCGACCGCGTCGTACTGCGCCTGCATCTGCTCGCGCGTCTGCAGGCCGATCCACTCGATGCTGCGCAGATGGCCGAATCGGCGCCTGAGCCAGGCGGCGTAGCGGTTCTCGTCGCCCGACAGCGTCCAGCGCACCTTGCCCTGCCAGGCCGGGTCCTGCTCGAGCAGCGCGACGGCTTCGCCGATCACCTCGAAGTTCTTGAACGAGCGCGGCAGCGCGGGAAAGAAGAAGACGTTGCCGGGGCCCTGCCGCGCCGGCTTGACGCCCGCCTGCGCGACCTCCGGCTGCGGATGCGCCACGATCACGCGCTCGACGCCGTACAGGCGCTGGAAGCAGCGGCGCAGCCATTCCTGCTGCACGACCACGGCGTGGTTGCGATGGATGAACGCGCCGTACAGGTAGCGGTATAGCAGCGAGAAGGCGAAGTACGTCGGGCTGAACAGCGCGTCGCGCCACGTCGCGCGCGAGAACGGCGACGGGTTGTGGCAGTACACCGCCTGGCGGCGGGCGTCGACGCGCGCGGTCATGTCGTGCATGCACAGCCACAGGTCCGCGCGCAGCTCGCGCGACAGCGGCCGCATGCCATGCCACTCGAGCGCCAGGCGGCGCAGCCAGCGCGACTTCGCCTTCGGGAAGGCCATCACCTCCACGCCTGGCGTGGTGATGAGCTTCGCGTCGTGCGCGAGGACGACGACGCGCCAGCCGGGCAGCGCCTGCGTCGCGGCCGCGATGCAGTCCCTGAAGACGGTCAGCGGACCGCCCTCGACGAGGTTGACCCCGGAGATGACGATCGTCTTCGTCGGCCGGCCCGCAGCCTCCGCGTTCATGACGCGTCGGGAGCCGTCCACGGCTCGAGCTGGCCGCGCATCGTCGCGTAGGCGTCGCCGATGGTCGCCAGGCCGGCGTGGGCCTTGGGCGGCGTGACGAAGCGGAACCAGACGCGGCGCACCTGCGCGGCGAACTCGGCGAAGAAGCCGCCGGCCACGCCCAGCACCAGCCGCGTGGCGCTGTTCGTGCGCCGCCAGACGCGCAGCGCCGCCAGCGTCTCCGCGCGGTGGTGCGGATGCATCAGCGCGCAGCGCAGGTACAGGCGCGGGAAGTTCAGGCCCAGGCCCGGCACGCCCAGGCGATCCAGCGCGCTCTGGTGCGAGAAGGCCCAGACGGTGTCGGGCGAGTAGAACGACGGGATGCGCTCGTCCCACTTCAGGTTGGCGCCGAAGCGCTTGATGTGCTCCCGCGCGTCCAGGCGGTCGGTGTCCTGGCGCGCGGCGCCTTCGCCGGCCGTGCTGGCCGCGGACGCGCCCGGCACGACGAACGGGTAGTCGAGGATGTAGGGCTTGTCGGCCAGGTGCGTCAGCAGCGAGGCGCTGTAGATGTCGGGGCTGACGCCGCCGAACAGCTGGCCGAAGCGCGCGGCCACGCGGTCGACGAGCGCGCGGCTGACGATGCCGTGGTACGCACGCGCCATGTCGTTGAGCCCGGTGCCCGGCCGGTTGGCCGCGCCCGCGAGCGCGGCGCGCTTGTCGATCAGGATCGCCTTGCCCGAGAACGGCGACAGGAACAGCTTGCCCTGGTAGCCGTCGCCAAAGTACCTGGACTTCACGCCGGGCCAGAAATAGCTCGCGATGAAGCGGCTGCGATACGACACCAGCGCGTCGATGCCTTCGCGCTTCATCCACGCCGCGATGGCGTCGATGCCCGGACCGACGCAGTCGTCGTCGCCGATGAACAGCAGGTACTCGCCCGTGGCCATGGCCAGGCCGCGCTCGAAGTTGTCGACGACGCTCAGCCGCTCCGTCCAGTGGCGATAGCGCAGGCGCTCGCCCGCGCCGAGGGCCTGCAGCGCCTCGTTCGGCAGCGGTGCATCGCTGTTGTCGCTCACGACGAGCTCCGCCGAGGTCTCGGCCACCAGCGTGGCCAGCACCGACAGCAGCGTCCCGGGCCGGTTGCAGGACGGGACGACGATCGACAGCAGCGGACGGTTCATGCTCGCGCCGTCGCTCACGACCGGCCGGCCCGGTGGCTGGCGAGCTGCTCGCGCACCTCGGACAGCGTCAGCAGCAGTTCCTTGATCTGCGGCACGCTCAGGCGGGTCGTGTTGTGCGACGTGTAGTCGTCGACCGCGTTGGCCTCCGGCGAGCCTTCGGTGATGTACAGCTCGTAGTTCAGGTCGCGGTTGTCCGCCGGCACGCGCCAGTAGCGGCCCATGTCCTCGGCCTTGGCCATCTCCTCGCGCGAGACGAGCGACTCGTAGAGCTTCTCGCCGTGGCGGGTGCCGATGATCTTGGTCTTCAACGGTGCGTCGAACAGCTCGCTGACGGCCACGGCCAGGTCGCCGATGGTGCTGGCGGGCGCCTTCTGCACGAAGATGTCGCCCTGCGCGCCGTGCTCGAACGCGTGCAGCACGAGGTCGACGGAGTCCTCCAGCGACATGAGGAAGCGCGTCATTGCCGGGTCGGTGATGCCCAGCGCCTGCCCGGCGCGCACGCGCTCGATGAACAGCGGGATGACCGAGCCGCGCGAGGCCATCACGTTGCCGTAGCGCGTGGCGCACAGCACGGGGCCCCCATCCTCGATGCCGCGCGAGCGGGCGATCAGCACCTTCTCGGCCATCGCCTTGGAGATGCCCATCGCGTTGATCGGATAGACGGCCTTGTCGGTGCTCAGGAGCACGACGCGCTTGACGCCGTTGGCGATCGCCGCGTTGATGACGTTCTCCGTGCCGATGACGTTGGTGCGCACCGCCTCCATCGGATAGAACTCGCAGGACGGCACCTGCTTGAGCGCCGCGGCGTGGAAGACGTAGTCGACGCCGCGCATCGCCTGCGTGATCGACTCCTGGCTGCGCGTGTCGCCGATGACGAACCTGACCTTCGGGCTGCGCAGCGCGATGCGCATGTCCTCCTGCTTCTTCTCGTCGCGCGAGAAGATGACGATCTGCCTGACGTCCGTGTCGAGGAAGCGGTTGAGCACCGTGTTCCCGAAGGAGCCCGTGCCGCCGGTGATCATGACGGTCTTGTCTTTGAAGGTGGTCTGGGTCATTGGTTCACCTGGGGGTGGTCACAGGAATCGGTGGATGAGGAGCCCGCCGCCGACCGTGCCGAGCGACGCGCCCAGCGCGGCCGGGGTCACGGGCGAGAGGGCGGCGCGCAGCTCGGGGTCGAGCGTCAGCGCACGCACCCACTGCACCACTGCGGCGGCGACGTGGTACGTGGCGTAGACATAGCAGACGGTGCGCACGTCGCCGCCGGAGGCCGCCCAGGCGGTCAGTGCCAGCACGGCGATCGTCAGGCCGCTCGATGCGGTGGCCAGGAAGCGGTACTGCTGGCGCGCCACCAGCAGCACGTTGGGCAGGTAGCCGATGGCGCCGAGCGACGTGCCGACCACCAGGATGCGCACGTAGCTCGCGACCAGGGCGTGCTCGCCGCCGCCGTGCAGCCACAGGGCGGTCACGGCCGGCGCCGCGAACCACAGCGCCAGCCCGGGCAGGAACGCGCTGGCGAGGATGCCGAACAGGAACTTGCGCACCAGCGCGGGCGACAGCGCCTGCGCGGCGATCTGCGCGATCGCCTTGGGCTGGAAGAACTGCACCACGGGGCCGGCGAGGAAGGTGAGCGGCGTGAGCGCCAGCACCGTCGCGAGGTAGTAGGGCGCCGTCGCGGCGGCGCCGGCGAACGCCCCCACCAGCGGCTTGTCC